>NZ_SSOK01000057.1:0-125640 GCF_029871195.1 Pseudomonas sp. BN415 | reverse complement strand
CCCCATTCCTTGCCGTCGGTGACTGCGCCGACATGCACGTTGTCGCCGCTGATGTAGCGGTTCATCAGGGTCAGGCCGGGAACGCCGAGGGCGGCGAAGTTGTAGTCGTGGCGCACCTGCCAGGATTCTTCCTTGGCGTTGTCGTAGCTGGAGTTGTAGCTGTCGTTGGCCAGGGTGCCGCCGCTGGTGCCGTTGACGCGCATCCAGGCATCGTCGCCACTGACTTTCTGCAGGCCGACATAGAAGGTGCTGCCGCCGTACTTGGCCGACAGCAGGGCCGACCAGGTGCGGTTGTCGAGGTCACCGGCCAGGGCGCTGCCGTTCTCCTTGCCGTTGAAGTAGCCAAGGTTGGCGCCCAGGGTCCAGTCACCGACAGGCTGGCTGTGTATCACTTGCAGGTACTGCTGCTGGTAGATGTCTTCCAGTTCGGCGTACCACAGGCCAACCAGGGTGCGCTTCTCGTTGAAGGCGTATTCGCCGCCAGCGAAGTTGAAGCGATCGGAAGTGAAGGCGGCGCGGCCGTTCATGGACATGTCGTCCAGGCTCGCGTCGTTGCGCGGGCTGTTCTGGCGGAACTGGCCGCCATACAGCGTCAGGCCGTCGATTTCCTGGGAAGTGACCTGACCGCCCTGGAAGGTCTGCGGCAGCGAGCGACCGTCGTCGGAACGCAGGATCGGCAGCACCGGCATCCACTCGCCGACCTTCAACTCGGTCTTGGAGACGCGCATCTTGCCGGCCATGGCCAGGCGACCGAAGTCGTCGGCGGGGCGGCCGTCGTCATGCACCGGCAGCAGTTGGGTACCGCGGGTGCCCTTGCCGCCGTCGAGTTTGACCGAGAGCAGGCCGAGCATGTCGACGCCAAAACCCACCGGCCCTTCGGTGAAGCCGGACTTGGCATCGAGGATGAAACTCTGGGTCCATTCTTCGGCTTTGCCCTGGGTGGCGGAGTCGCTGACGAAGTTACGGTTCATGTAGAAGTTGCGCAGGTTAAGGGTCGCCGTGGCGTCCTCGACAAAACCATGCTCATCGGCGGCCTGGACGGGCAGGACGGCCAGTCCGATGGCGGCAGCGAGGATGCAGGGAACAAAGGGTTGGGCCTGGCGGCGGCTCGCGGGATTCATGCTCGTTCTTGCCTCTGTGATTGTTGTTCTCGGGTGCGCAAAAGCCCCTTCGCGGCGTTTGCGCGAATACACGTCAGTGCTGGAGTTACGGGGGCGTCAGCGGGCTTTGCGGCGCTCGAACAGGCGCGTCAGGCAGCGTTTCAGCTGGTCGCCCAGGTGCTCGCTGCTGGACAGTTGGACCAGGGCGACGGAGGCGAAGGGAGAGGTGCAATCGAAGAGCAGCCCGGAGGCGGGCGGCGAGGCATGGGAGGTGCGGGGCTGGAGCATCGTCATGGACCTTTCTTGTATTTATGTCGGTAAAAGGCGAAGCGTTGCTGGGATCGCAGGCTGGTTGCGGCAACGCCTCGCACTTGGGACCGATAGTGAAATCCGCCAGCCTTGCGTTCAATCGGCTGGAAACGCTTTTGTTCGATCATCGAACAACAACTAACCATTCCGTACATTGTTGCCGCTGGATTGGTGGAATCCCTTGCCGCAGTTCCAGGTTTCACGGGGGAGGTGTTGTCTTCTAGAATCGGCACACATTCAAGAGGACCCATTCCCCATGGCCGGTAGCCAGATCGAACGTGCCTTCAACCTGCTCGAACGTCTCACCACTGATCCGCGCGGCCTGCCGATGCAGACCCTGGCCGATGAGCTGAATATTCCCAAGAGCGCTACGCACCGCATGCTGGCCGAGCTGATCCGCCTCGGCTACGTGCGCCAGAACCAGGAGAACAGCCGCTACCAGCTGTCCACCCGGCTGGTGGCCATGGCGTTTCGCTACCTGGCCAACAGTGGTGCGGATATCGTGCAGCCGATCCTCGATCGACTGGCCCAGGAAAGCGGCGAGCTGGTGCGTCTTGGGGTGATCGAGGATGACCGCCTGACCTGGATCGTCAAATCCCAGGGCGCACGCTCCGGTCTGCGCTACGACCCCGACATGGGCCGCGATGCGCCGCTGTTCTACACCGCCTCCGGCCATGCCTGGCTGGCCAGCCTGAGCGATGCCGAGGCGCTGTTGCTGGTGGAGCGCCAAGGCGTGGCCGACCCTAAGGATTTCGGACCCAACGCTCCCCGCTCGAACATCGAGTTACTGGAACGCCTGCGCCTGGCTCGCGAGCGGGGCTATGCCTGGGTGGTGGAAAGCTCCTCGGTGGGCATGTCGGCACTGGCGGCGGTGGTGCGTGACCCGCGCACTGGCAAGGCCATTGGCGTGCTCAGTGTCGCTGGCCCCACGGCGCGCCTGCCGGAAGAGCGGATGCACGAAGTGGCGCCACAGTTGCTGGCGGCCGTGGCCGAGTTGTCGGCGGCGAGCCAGGCGTCGGAGTTTTTCGTCTGATCGCATGACCGTAGAAGGGGCGAATTCATTGGCTATGCCGACAGTAGCGAATACTAGGCGGCAACCAGGGAACGTGGGTGCGGGTAGGAGCCAGGGGACGCCGAGTTCTTGTTGGCGAAAATGTCCGCGTTCGCTAGCAAGCTAGCGCCTACAAGGAATTCCAGCACCTTCCCCACATCTCTTCGCGAATCCTGCTTTCGTCAGAGGGCCGCATGTTTTTCTTGCGAATAAATGGAACTAAGTTCTAAATATCGCAAGACAAATTGTGGAACTGGATTCCGAGAAGAGCATGACTGATCGAGTTTTCTCCCTCGCCGCACTCACCGTCCTCGAGCTTTCTCCGCCGGAGATGGTGGAAGTAGCCGCACGTACCGGCTACAGCCATGTCGGCCTGCGTCTGGTGCCGGCCACACCCGAGGAGCATCACTTCCCGCTGGTGGCCGATGCCGCATTGCGTCGGCAGACCCTCGAGCGGCTGCGCAACACCGGTGTGAAGGTGCTGGATATCGAAATCCTGCGGCTCAAGGCGGAAACCCGCGTAGCCGATTTCGAGCCCATCCTGGCCGCCGGTTCCGAGTTCGGAGCCACGGAAGTGCTGGTGGCCGGCAACGACGCTGACGCGGCGCGGCTGACCGACAATTTCGCCGCCTTCTGCGACCTTGCAAGTTGCTACGGCCTACATCCCAGCCTGGAGTTCATGCCCTGGACCGACGCCCGTGACCTGAACCAGGCTGCGCGCATCGTGGAGAGCGCCGGGCGGGCCAACGGCGCCGTGCTGGTGGATGCCTTCCACTTCAACCGCTCAGCCTCGCGTCTGGAGGACCTCGCCAAATTGGCCCCGGAGCGCCTGCGCTATGCCCAGCTTTGTGATGTGGCGGGCCCGCGCCCGGACGACATGGACGAGATTCTTCGTCAGGCGCGCAATGAGCGCCGTTTCCCCGGCGATGGTGATAGCGACCTGATCGGGTTGCTCAGGACGCTGCCGGCGAACATTCCCCTGAGCCTGGAAATTCCCACGCGCCCGTTGATGGAACAGGGCGTCAGTGCCCAGGACCGCGCGAGGATGGCGCTGGACAAGGCGCGGACGCTGCTTCAGCAGGTCTGAGATTTCACCTTTCACGCGGCCGGCTGGGCTGCGTTCTTTTTTCGAGAACCCCATGAGCATCAGTACCCCGCTGTCCGGCGCCAACCAACCGCTGCGGGGCATCCTGCTGGTGGTGTTGGCCACCTTCCTCTTCGCCGGGCATGACGGGCTGTCCAAGTACCTGGGCGGCCTCTATCCGGTGGTGATGGTCGTCTGGGCCCGTTACCTGGTGCATACCCTGCTGATGGCGGGCATCTTCCTGCCCCAGGCCGGCCTGCGCGTGCTGCGCACCAAGCGGCCGATTCTGCAGGTGCTGCGGGCATTGAGCCTGCTCAGCACCAGCCTGCTGTTCACTGCGGGGCTGCAGTACATTCCCCTGGCGGAGGCGACTGCGGTCAACTTCCTGGCGCCGGTGCTGGTCACAGCGCTTTCGGTGCCCTTGCTCAAGGAGCAGGTCAGCGTTGGCCAGTGGGCTGCGGTGGTGATGGGGTTTCTTGGCGTGCTGGTGGTTGTGCACCCGGGTGGGGAGCTGTTCACTCCGGCCATTCTGTTTCCCTTCTGCTCGGCGCTGGGTTTCTGCTTCTACCAGTTGCTCACACGCAAGCTCGCGGCCCAGGACAGCCCGACCACCAGCAACTTCTTTGCCGGCCTGTGCAACACCCTGGTGATGAGCGCCCTGGTGCCTTTCTTCTGGCAAGTCCCGACCTTGGGACATGGGCTGCTGATGCTGGCCCTGGGGGGCGCAGGCATGACCGCACACCTGTTGCTGACCCAGGCGTTCCGCCTGGCTGCACCGGCGTTGCTGGCGCCCTTCGGCTACTGCCAGATCGTGTTCGCCGGGTTGCTGGGCTTTGTGATCTTCTCTCAAACCCCTGATGCCATGAGCCTGGTGGGAATCGCCATCATCTGCCTGAGCGGTCTGGGCGCGGCCTGGATGCAGCGCAAGAGCTGAGTCCGCTGCAGGTTCCCTCACCCCCAGCCCCTCGCCTAAAGGGAGAGGGGCACAAGTCGAACTACAGCCCGAATCTCACCACCCGTTCCTGCAATTCCAGGGCCGGGCGCGACAACTTGTGGCCGGTGTTTGCGACCCGGGCCACTTCCTCCATCGCGCTGGTCATTTCGGTCACGGTAGTGGCGGTCTGCTGGATTTCGTCATGCTGCTGCAACGGGCGCCTGGTGCTTTCCACGGGCCAAGGCTCATCTGCTCCGCAGGAGAACCAGCAGGGCGATCAGGTCGACGCTGCCCCGTGCGCGGCGGGCGATGCTGAGGCGAAGGAATGCCATGCTCATCTCCATTGTCATGAGCGTTCGAAACAGGTCCGGTAGAAAGGGAGAAGGCCCCAATTGGGGCCTTCTCTGTTCAGGTGGCTTGCGCGATCAGTGGCTGACGGCGCGCATGCTGTTATCGCGGCTGGACTCGTACTGCTGCTTGTCCATCGGCTTGGCATCCGGGTTGCCGAGGTCGTCCATGGCCAGGCGATGGGTTTCCGGCGCCACGTAGGCAGCCAGGGCGCACACGCAGGTGATGAAGAAGGCGATGCAGCCGACCACCATCGGGATGTTGTCCGAGCCGGGCGGGGCGACGGCGGCGAACAGGGCCGGCAGCATGGCGGTCAGCATGGTTCCGATGTTCTGGGCGATGGCCATGGCCGATACGCGGAAGCGGGTCTGGAACAGCTCCGGGAAGAAGCTCGGGAACACCGCGTTGTAGCCCTGGTAGACCATGCCCCACATCAGGATCGAGGTGCAGAAGGCCAGCGGAACGCTCTGGATGCTGATGGCGTAGAGGTAGACGAAGGCCAGCAGACCGGAGCCCAGGCAGCCGGCAATCATAGTCGGGCGGCGGCCGATCTTGTCGGAGAGGTTGCCGACGAAGGGGATGACCAGCACGGCGACGATGTTGCCCACCACCGGAATCCACAGGTACACGCTCTTGTCGAAGCCGATGCCGTAGGCCGGCTGTACGGCGTAGGCTGCACCGAAGATGGTGGCAACGACCGGGATCACGTTCATCAGGGCCATGAACATCACCAGCACCATGCTCTTCCAGCTGTGGCGGAAGGCTTCGGTAACCGGCGATTTGGCGACTTTGTGCTGGTTCTCTTCGTTGACGAAGGCCGGGGTCTCATTGACTTCACGACGGATGATGAAGCCGGCTACCAGGACGAAGGCGCTCAGTAGGAACGGAATCCGCCAGCCCCACTCATTGAAGGCTTCGCTCGGCATGAAGTAGGCCAGCGGCAGGAACACGGCGGCCGCCATCACCTGGCCAGCCTGTACGCCTTGCAGGGTGAAGCTGGCGTAGTAGCCGCGCCGTCCGAATGGCGCGTGTTCGAGGATCATCGAACTGGCACCGGAAATTTCACCGGCTACAGCAAAGCCCTGGACCAGGCGCAGGAGTACCAGCAGCGCCGGGGCAAGCATGCCGATATCGTGGTACGTCGGCAGGAGGCCGACGGCCATGGTGGAAATACCCATCAGGAACATGCACAGCAGCAGCACATTCTTGCGGCCGCGGGTGTCACCCCAGTGGCCCAGCACGAAGGCACCCACCGGGCGCGCCAGGTAGCCGACGCCATAGGTCGCCAGCGAGGCGATGATGGCCATTTTCGGGTCGGTGTTCGGGAAGAAGATCTGCGGGAAGATCAGCGCTGCCGCCTGGGCATAGATGAAGAAGTCGTAATACTCGAGGGCGGAGCCTATCCACCCGCTGGCAGTTGCTTTCTTGGCTTGGGAGCTGGAGGGAGTAGCCATCGTTGTCTCCGTTGTTTTTGTTAGGTAGCCGGACGCACATTCCCCGGCGAAGGCCTGGTTGGAACGCGTGCACGCTTGCGTAACGGTGCTCGACGGGAGCTTTCCGGTTATCGCTGTCCGAGAGGTGTCAGGGAGTCAGTTCAGAGGGGCGACGTGGCGGTCGCACTCGGTCTGGATGCCGCGGCATGCCGGCTGGAGGAGGGGGCTTCGATCAGGTGGCTGGTAGTGAGCATGAGCGGGTACCTGTTTCTTGAAATTGTTATGTCGTGACGCTTGGTTGTCATCGCAGGACCCTCCGAGTGACTGGGCTGGCAGTGATGCCACCCGACGGGTTGTCTGCAACATGGGGTTCATGTTGCGCAGTGATCGAAAAAGCGTCAATTCGATAACCGGCCTTTTGTTCGCTGATCGAACACAAAACTAACTGGTTCGTACATATTGAATTGCTGGGCAGACTTTACGCGCGAATAATCGATCCAGCTACGAAAACAAGCCGTGCGGGTGGCTTTTGTGTGGGGGGCGAATTCATTCGCTGACCGGACCGAAGGTTCGGCATCTCGATGACGGCAGCTGTGCTGCCGATAGCGAATGAATTCGCCCCCACAGGTGATCTGCCACCCTGCCTGATTCCCGCCGCTGACCGCAGAGCCGGCGCCCACCCACAAGGAGCTGAAGCATGCAGCGTTCCATTGCCACCGTCTCCCTGAGCGGTACCCTGCCGGAAAAACTCGAGGCCATTGCCGCCGCCGGTTTCGACGGTGTCGAGATCTTCGAGAACGACCTCCTGTACTACGCCGGGAGCCCGCGCGAAGTCCGCCAGATGTGCGCCGACCTCGGCATCGCCATCACGCTGTTCCAGCCGTTCCGCGACTTCGAGGGCTGCCGCCGCGACCGCTTGCAGAAGAACCTCGACCGCGCCGAACGCAAATTCGACCTCATGCAGGAACTGGGCACCGACCTGGTGCTGGTGTGCAGCAACGTTCAGCCAGACTCACTGCCGGACGAGGAAATCCTCGTTGACGACCTGCGCCTGCTGGCTGAGCGCGCCGGTGCACGCAACCTGCGCATCGGCTACGAGGCGCTGGCCTGGGGCCGCCACGTCAACAGCTGGCAGCAGGTCTGGAACCTGGTGCGCCAGGCCGACCACCCGGCCCTCGGCGTGTTGCTGGACAGCTTCCATACCTTGTCGATCAAGGGCGATCCCAGCGGCATTGCCGAGATTCCCGGTGACAAGATCTTCTTCGTGCAGATGGCCGACGCGCCGCTGCTGGCCATGGATGTACTGGAGTGGAGCCGGCATTTCCGTTGCTTCCCCGGGCAGGGCGAGTTCGACCTGCCGGGCTTCCTCGCGCCCATCATTCGCAGCGGCTACACCGGCCCGCTGTCGCTGGAGATCTTCAACGACGGTTTCCGCGCCGCGCCGCCGCGCGCCAACGCCGCGGATGGCCTGCGCTCCTTGCTCTACCTCGAAGAGAAAACCCGAAAGCTGTTGGCCAAGGACCCGACCCCGCCGGCCAACCTGGACATCCTCTTCGCGCCGCCGCCGGCCAGCCGCTACGACGGCGTGGAATTCCTCGAATTCGCCGTGGACGAGTCCCAGGGCGCCAAGCTCGCCAACTGGCTGGAGCGCCTGGGCTTTGCACGCGCCGGCAAACACCGCTCCAAGGCGGTCAGCCTGCTGCGCCAGGGCGACATCAATATCGTGCTCAATGCCGAACCCTATTCCTTTGCCCACGGTTACTTCGAGGCCCACGGCCCGTCGCTGTGCGCCACCGCCCTACGGGTGAAGGACAGTGGCAGCGCGCTGGAGCGAGCCCGCGAGTTCAAGGGACAACCGTTCCGTGGCCTGGTAGGGCCGAACGAACGCGAGATTCCGGCCGTGCGTGCGCCGGATGGCAGCCTGATCTACCTGGTGGATCAGGCCCAGGCCGGACAGACCATCTACGACAGTGACTTCGTCCTCGACGCGGGCGCCAGCCAGACCGGTCAACTCGACCGCATCGACCACATGGCGCTGGCCCTGCCGGCCGACGGCCTGGACAGCTGGGCGCTGTTCTACAAGAGCGTGCTGGACTTCGAGGCCGACGACGAAGTGGTGCTGCCGGACCCTTACGGTTTGGTGAAGAGTCGCGCTCTGCGCAGCCGCTGCAGCAGCATCCGTCTGCCACTGAACATCTCGGAGAATCGCAATACTGCGATCTCCCATGCGCTGTCCAGCTATGGCGGCTCCGGCGCCCACCACATCGCCTTCTCCTGCGAGGACATCTTCGCCGAGGTGAGTCGCGCCAAGGACGCTGGCGTCCCCTTGCTGGATATCCCGCTCAACTACTATGACGACCTGGCGGCGCGCTTCGATTTCGACGACGAGTTTCTCAGCGAACTGGCCTACTACAACGTGCTGTACGACCGCGACGCCCAGGGTGGCGAGTTGTTCCACGTCTACACCGAGCCATTCGAGGGGCGCTTCTTCTTCGAAATCCTGCAGCGCAAGAACGGCTATGCCGGCTACGGCGCGGCCAACGTCGCGGTGCGTCTGGCGGCCATGGCCAAGGCGCGCAGCGGCGCCATCGCCAAGGCCAAGCTGTAGACCGCGCGGGAGCCTGGCGCCTTGCCTGCGCCAGGCTTCCTAACGGCCGCCGCCCAGCCCATAATCCACCCAGTTTCCGCTGGCCGTGAGCCCAAGATGACAATAACTGCCGAACGCCAAGACCTGCCCACAGAGGCCCCTCGCAAAGGGCGCAAGAACAACCCGGAGAAAACTCGCGAGAACATCCTTCAAGCGGCCATCACCGAGTTCGTCCAGCAGGGCCTGTCCGGCGCCCGGGTCGACGCCATCGCCGAGCGCATGCATACCTCCAAGCGGATGATCTACTACTACTTCGGCAGCAAGGAGCAGCTTTACGTCGAAGTGCTGGAAAAGCTCTACGGCGATATCCGCCACACCGAAGGCAAGCTCCACCTGGCCGAGCTTGAACCGCGTGAGGCGATCCGCCGGCTGGTGGAGTTCACCTTCGACCACCACGACCGTAACGTCGATTTCGTGCGCATCGTCTCCATCGAAAACATCCATTACGGCGAGTACGTCAAGCAGTCCAACGCCATCCGTTCCATGAGCACGACCATCCTCGATGCGATGGGCGAGATCATCGAACGCGGCCAGGCTGAAGGCCTGTTCCGAGCGGGCGTCAATGCGTTGGACCTGCACCTGCTGATCAGCTCCTTCTGCTTCTATCGCGTCTCCAATCGCAATACGTTCGGCCAGATCTTCCAGATCGATCTCACCGACGACGAGGTCAAGGCCCGGCACAAGGCGATGATCTGCGAGTCGGTGCTGCGTTACCTGCAGGCCTGAGCCATTCGCGCGCCGCGCGACGTCAGCTGACACCATTCACGCGAATCGAAGGCTGAATTGCAGAAGCCGGCCGCCCAGGGCTACGCCGGGGTGGACCAGGAATACGAGGCGGGGATGTACGTGCTGGCTCACTACCCTTGCGCTAACGCTGCCGAGTCCGGAGCTGGACTGACCGGGTAGTGTGCGCCGTGCGCACCGGACGTCCGGTACACACGGCGTGCGCTTTCAATCAGCCGTTCATGCTGGCGAAGTGCGCCATCATCCGGTCGGCGTCGGCGCTGCGGCCGCTGATCAGCTCGAAGGCTTTCACGGCCTGGAACACCGCCATGGTGCCGCCATCCAGCGTGCGGCAACCGATGGCGCGGGCATTGCTCAGCAGCTCGGTTTCCAGCGGGAAATAGATGATCTCCGCCACCCACAACTCGGGCCGCAACAGCTCTGGAGGAACCGGTGTGCCCGGCAGCTTGGCCATGCCAATCGGCGTGGTGTTGACCAGGCCATCGGCTTCCGCCATGGCATTGGGCAGGTCCGTACCCAGGGCGGCGCGACCGGCACCGAAGTGCTGGTTGAGACTGTCCACCAAGGCCTGGCCACGGGCGGCGTCCACTTCAAACAAGGTCAGGCGTTCGACACCTTCGGCCAGCAGGGCGTGGGCCACGGCGGAACCCGCGCCACCGGCGCCCATCTGCACCACCTGGCGGCGCTGTACATTGGGCAGGCCACGGCGGAACCCTTCGCCAAAGCCGAGGCAGTCGGTGTTATGGCCGACGCGCTTGCCATCCTTCAGCACCACGGTGTTCACCGCGCCGATGCCGGCGGCTTCGGGCGAGAGCTCATCCAGCAGGGGGATGATCGCCTGCTTGCAGGGGAAGGTGATGTTCAGCCCGGTGTAGCCCATGCGCTGGGCGGCGTCGAGCAGGTCGGGCAGGGCGCTGGTATCCAGTTTCAACTGGTCCAGGTCGATCAGGCGGTACAGATAACGCAGACCCTGCGCGTCACCTTCATGCTCATGCAGGGCAGGAGTGCGGGACGCCTGGATGCCCGCGCCGATCAGGCCGGCGAGGACGGAGTGCTTGCTTTGGGACATAGTGATCAACCCTTGGAGAACAGTTGGCCGAAGTGCTGCAGCGCCAGGCTGTAGCCTTGGCTGCCGAGTCCGCAGATCACGCCAACGGCAATAGCGGAAACGAACGAGTGGTGACGGAACTCCTCGCGCTTGTGCACGTTGGACAGGTGCACTTCGATCACCGGCAGCTCGCTGGCCACCAGCGCGTCGCGGATAGCGACGGAGGTGTGGGTCCAGGCGGCAGGGTTGATGACGATGCCGGCGCAGCGACCGCGCGCCTGGTGGATCCAGTCGATCAATTCGCCTTCGTGGTTGGTCTGGCGAAAGTCCACCTCGAAACCCAGCTCGGCGGCGCTACGGCTGCACAGGGCAGCAATATCGGCGAGGGTTTCATGGCCATAGGTGGCGGGCTCACGGGTGCCGAGCATATTCAGGTTCGGCCCGTTGAGCACGAGGACGGTGCGAGTCATTACGGCAGGTCTCCATTGTTGTTCTCACCCGGCTGGAAAGCGCCGGAGCGTCTGACAATGAAAATGTACTAACCAGTTAATTACGTCAATTTGTCCAAGGGGGTTCTGTGCGGTTATCGGACGGCTTAAGAGCCTCTGGTCGCGCGGCAGAAGGGTGGGTTGTTCGCTTGCGGTGCCGCCTGCGCCCGTCAGCTGCTGGGCTCTCAGCGCAAAGTGGTGGTACTGCACCGAGATGCCCATCACGAGAACGTCTTCGATTTCGGTGAACGGGGTTGGCTGGCCATCGATGCCAAGCGGGTGATCGGTGATCACGGCTACGACTACGCCAACCTGATCTGCAATCCCGAGCTCCCCACCGTGACCCAGCCGGCGCTTCGCTCGCCAGGTTTAAGTGATTGCCGAGGCGACGACGCTGGGCCGGTAAGGCGGAAAGCTCCGAGGCTGTAGGGGCGATCTCAGTCGCCAAGCGCGCCTTGGCTGTTGCGAGAGATCTACCAACGGGCCAAGCGCCCGGTAGGAGCTGGCTTGCCAGCGAAACCGGGCCATTCGCTGGCAAGCTAGCTCCTACGGGCAATGCAGCTACTTGCGACTTGTAACGCAGACAGAGCCAATGAAATCGCCCTCACAGACGCCTCATGCTCGAGTGATTACCACCTCCAGGTATTCGCTCGGCACGATCAGCGACTCCGGCCCCGCACGGTTATAGCGCTCCAGCAGTTCGGTCAGGTCGCGCTCGAGTGCGACTGCGCCGTCGGCGGGGAGGGCGGCGAAGGCCTTGTGCACCGGGCCGTACCAGGTGCGGAAGACTTCGATGAAGTGTGCGGCGGACTGGTAGCGGAAGTTGAACAGGCGGCGCGCCACCGAGATTTCCCGTGCACTGTCGTCGAACAGTTCACGCAGGTGGCTTTCAACGCCCCAGCGCGATGGCGGCTGCACATCCGGAGGTGGCGGTAGATGACGGCCGAGGGTCTTGAACATCTGCCCGATGAAGCCTTCCGGCGTCCAGCTCGCCAGGCCTATGCGTCCACCCGGTCGGCAGACGCGTGCCAGTTCGGCGGCAGCCTTGGCCTGGTCGGGGGTGAACATCACCCCGAAGGTCGACATCACCACATCGAAACTGGCATCGGCGAAGGGAAGGTTCTCGGCGTCGGCTGGCTGGAAACTCACTTCCAGATGGTCCGCCTGGGCACGCTCCCTGCCACGCTCCAGCAGCGCCGGGACGTAGTCGGTGGAGGTCACCCGGGCACCGCGGCGTGCGGCGGCCAGGGTCGCGTTGCCGTTGCCGGCGGCGACGTCCAATACCGATTCGCCATGGCGAAGGTCGCAGGCTTCGGCCAGCAGCTCGCCAACCAGTTGCAGGGTGGTGCCGATCACGGCGTAGTCGCCGCTGGCCCAGGAGGCCATCTGACGGCTTTTCAGAGCATTGAGATCAGTTGCGGTGGTCATTTCGGGACTCATTCGGCTGTGGCCGGGTCGATGATCGAGCTGATGCGGGAAATGCGATTGGCGGGAAAGCCGCCCTGCTGGGCGTGCTCTCTCACCAGCTCCTCGCTGGCGGCTATGTAGACGCAGTACAGCTTGTCGTCGGTGACGTAGCTCTGGACCCATTGCACCTCTGGACCGAGTTCGCGGAGTACTCGGCAGGACTTCTGTGATATGGCCTTGAGGTCTCGTTCCGTGAGTTTTCCAGCTTCCGGTATCTCTCTTTCGATGAGGAACTTGGGCATGGTGACCTCGTTTTCTTGGCTTCTCGGGTGTTGCATGCACGCCTTTGGTGGATTGGGCAGTAAGTGGCGTGCAGGCGAACTATCCGCCTCTGTAGCGGCGTCGTCCTGCCCGAGCGTCGGCAAGGCCTATCCGATCGTCCGCCTGAGCATGGCCATTTATCCGGCCGGGCTCTGCAAACGCCTGTGGACGCCCAGAATTTGAGGAATGCCGCCGGAGGTGAGGGCTGATGGATGCTCTATCGGAAACCCTGCGCGTCGTGCGCCTGGTCGGCGCCATTTTCATCAACGCCAGGTTCAGTGCGCCCTGGTGCTACCAGTCGCCGCGTGCCGACTCGGTAGCGCCTTTGCTGGAGCCTGGCGCCGAGCGGGTGGTGATCTTCCATATGATTACCGCGGGTGAATGCTTCGTCGAGCTCGGCCACGCCTCCCCTGTGCACCTGGTGGCGGGTGATGTGGTGCTCTTTCCCCAGGGCCATGCCCATCGCATGACGTCACAGCCCGGACTGCCGCCGGCCACGGGGGGGCGCCTGGACGAGGTGCTGGCCCGCCGGCCGCGACAACTGGCCTATGGCGGGGGTGGCGCGATTACTCGCCTGGTGTGTGGCTACCTGGCGTGCGATGCACGGCTGGCGGACATGCTGCTGGCCGGGCTGCCCCCGCTGGTGCGCGTGAATGTACGGGAATCCAGTGCCGGCCCCTGGCTGGAGGCTTCGGTGCGCTATGCCCTGTCCGAGGCCAAGTCGCCGCGGCCGGGCGGCGAGGGGGTGCTGGCCAAGCTGGCGGAGGTGCTGTTCATCGAGGTGTTGCGCCTGTACATGAACGAACAGGCTGAAGGGCGCACCGGTTGGTTGGTGGGACTGGGCGACCGCATCGTCGGCACGGCGCTCAATGCCCTGCACAGGTGCCCGGCCCAGGCCTGGACTCTGGAAGATCTGGCGCGCACTGCCGGCACGTCGCGTTCGGTCCTGGCAGAGCGCTTCCAGCAGATGGTGGGCAGCTCGCCCATGCAGTACCTGACCCAATGGCGGATGCTGCTGGCCGCCAACCTGCTGCGCCGCAGCAACGCCCCCTTGGCGCGCATCGCCGAGGATGTCGGCTACCAGACCGACACAGCGTTCAGCCGCGCCTTTCGCCGCGAGTTCGGCGCGCCACCCGCGGCCTGGCGGCGCAATCAGCTACGTCGCCAGCCTGCGGGTTAGCTCACTCAATAATTGCTTGGGTGTCCGGCGTGGCGAACGCTTGCGATAGCTTGGGGTAGCGCTGGGAATCAACGGGAGGATAGGTTCTCGCGCATCTTGCGCAGCGCAATGGCGAGTGCATCGGCTTCAGCCCCGGAGAGATTGCGCAGTGCCTCGGCGTGCGTGGCGGCGGCGACCTCGCGAATATCCAGCAGGGCCTGCTCGGCCTTGTCCCTCAGGTAGAGGCGGTAGGCGCGGCGGTCCGCGGGATCGGGCCGGCGCTCCACGAGTCCGGCCTGTTCCAACTGGTCGAGCAGCCGGGCGAGGGTGATGGGCTTGACCTCCAACTGGTCAGCCAGCTCCACCTGGCGGCAGCCCTCGTAGCGCGAAATATGGGCCAGGGCGCGGGCCTGGCTGAGCGTCAGCGTGCTGCCGGTGAGGCGCCGCTCGAAGGACCTGCGCATCAGCCGGGAGACATCGGCGAGGAGAAAGCCGAAGTTCTCTTCACGAGGGGGCATTGGAAGGTCTCCATACGATAAGCGGTGCTGACTATAGGAGCGTGCTCGTGAGGCCGTCAAAAGTCCGAGAACGACGTGATTGCATCACTTACCCGAATGCCGTGCGCGGCTGGCCTGCACTGCCCGATGGGCTGGCACTCGCAACTGCGCCAGCAGGTAGTCGGCGAACGCCGGTGAGTAGGGCTGCAAGGCGATGGCGCGTTCCATGCAGCCCAGCCAGGCAGCGCTGAGGGACTCGTCGATCGGCCATTGGGCGTGAAAGGACGGAATGGAGATGGAACCGTACTTCTCGCTGAACAGCTTCGGCCCGCCCAGCCAGCCGCTGAGAAAGCAGGCCAGTTTGTCGCGGGACAGTTCCAGGCTTTCCGGGTGCAGGCGACGCAGGTCGGCGGCTTCGGGCAGTTCGTCCATCAGGCGGTAGAAGTCGTCGACCAGCCGGCGCAGGCCGTCGATGCTACCGGCAGCCTGGTAGGAGGCGTCGCCGGTGCCAAAGGGGGAGTCGTACTCATGGAAGGGCCGTCAGAAGAGCGAGGCGGGCATCATACTCGCCGGGCCACGGGATGTTCATCCGCCTCGTCGGCGCGCTCTTCGAGGAATTCGGTGGGCTCGGTGCCGTTGGCGTTGAGCTGGAAGATGTGCGACGGCCGGCCCTCCAGATCGAAGAACACCTGGCCGAGGCCGGCGGAATTCCACAGCCGTTCACCGGCCTTGCTGTGTTCTGGCGTGCGCGGCACCACCTTCATCGGGCGGCGCTTGGTGAACCAGTTCAGCGGCGAGCGCGGCGAGTAGAGCCAGCGGTTGAGGCGGTCGAACACATCGAGCAGGCGGCGCGGGAATTCGTTCTTGATGCCGCTGCTGGTGATCTGCCAGATCTTAGGCCCCCGCTGGCGATGGCGGATCAGCACTTCGTAGACAAAGGAATAGTGCACGTCGCCGGAGAGAATCACGTAGGAGCCCGGCGTGCGCGAGTGGCGGAAGATGTTGAGGATCACCTGGGCCGCACCGCGATGGGCCATCCAGTTCTCCGCGTCCACCAGCAGCGGGTGGCCCAGCCAGCTGAACACCCGCTGTACCGTCTCGATCAGCTTGACCCCGAAAACCGGGGCCGGGGACACGATGATGGCCGAGGGGTGGTCCAGCAGTTCCTGCTGCAGCTCGCTCAGTGCTTCCCAGTCCAGCAGGCCGGAGGGGCGCTTGAGGTTGATTTCGCTGCGCCAGCGGCGGGTGCGGGTGTCCAGCACCACCAGCGCCGGTGTAGTGGGCAGCACGTATTGCCAGCGGTTGAAGGTGATCAGGCGGTCGATCAGTCCGTCCAGGGGCGTGCTGTTCAGGGTGTTGTCATCAGCGGCCTTGGCGGCTAGCGACTCGGTGCGGTCCAGCAGTTCGGCGAAGGCGGCCGGATCGTTGCCCCAGCCCTGGCAGAGCATATAGGCCAGCAGTGCATTGCCGATGATGCGCTTGGAGAACGGATGGCCGTAAGCGGTCTGCTCCCACTGGGCGGAGAGGTTCCAGTCGTCGGTGATGTCATGGTCGTCGAAGATCATCAGCGTCGGCAGGTGGGCGAACACGCGCGCGGCACCGGGAAGCCCCGCTCGGAATCCTTCCAGGCGCGACTCTTCCAGGCGGTAGCGCTCGGCTTCCCTGGGCGCCAGGACGGGCATCTGCGGGTCGATCAGCGTCCAGGGCACAGGCGACCAGACCAGCAGGTACATGGCCAGCACTTCGGCCAGGGTCACCAGATGGTTTTCGGCGTTGCTGCTGGTGAAGATGGGTTTTCGCGCACCACCAAAGAAGCGCTCGCGCAGGGTTTCGTTACTTTCCAGCGCGGGCAGCAGGTCGGCCCGGTGGTAGTAGCCGGCAGGGTGCGCATACAGCGCCGTGCTGTCGCTCACCACGGCGCCGTCCAGGCGTTCATCGAACAGCCCGAGTCGTGCAATCAACTGATGGATGGCCCGCAGCATGGGGCCGGCGACGTCGTCGGTGTAAACCTGGTCGCCGCTCAGCATCAGCAGGGCGGGTCGCTGTTCAGGTGCGGGGCCGGCTGCCAGCAGACGATCGGCGCAGAGCAGGCCATCATCCGCTGGGTAGTGCGGCTTGCGGCAGGAGCCATGAAGCAGCTGGTCGATGCGCGAGCGCAGGACGAAACTCGGCTGCCTCGCCTCGCCGTAAATCAGGTGAGGCGCCCACTGGGCAATACCGGCGCCGTCGATCAACAGGTCGTAGTCGATCTGCTGGTCCAGGGGCAGCGAGGTCTCCAGCCGCAGGTCGATCAGGTGCAGGAAGGCGTGCTGGCCAAAAGGAATCACCCGGCAGCAGTCCGCGCCCAGCGAATACGCGACGCCCCCCTCCAGGGAAAGGCGCAGCGTTGGCGCCAGCCGGCGCGAGCCGACCAGCCAGAACACCAGGCGACGGGCCTCGATCCGGCGCAGCATGGGACCGGCGAGAACGGGAGGGAGGTTTTCCTGGGAGAGGGCAGCGGACATTGGAACATCGGGCCTGTGCGAGCGAGCGCTACAGGATACCGCGAGTGGCATCGGGGCTTCGAAAAGGCTTGAAAAAAACTCACCCGAGTAGTGCGTTTAAATCGTTTGGCAGGTTCCGCCTGCGCTTCTAGTATGTTCCGAATACCCCGCGCTGGCGCCTCGGAGCCGCCAGCCACCCAGCCCTGATGGAACGGCCTACCTACGGAGGCACCCCATGCTTCAGGTTCTGCTTGTCGGCTACCCAGGCACGCCACCCGAAGCCCACTCAGGCGCTCCTTGATCAATCCCTTCCCCTGCCTTTGCCTCCGGGGCCGCCGTATCGCCCTGGTGAACCGTGCAATGTCCGTGCAGACGGGCTCCTGATGAAAACCAACAGGAGGCGATATGGCCCTCACCTTGAAAATCAATGGCGCCGAGCACAGCGTCGATGTCGATCCTGATACGCCGCTGTTGTGGGTGCTGCGTGACGTGCTGGGTATGACCGGCACCAAGTTCGGCTGTGGCATGGCCCTGTGCGGCGCCTGCACCGTGCATATGAATGGTGCGGCGGTGCGCTCCTGCCTGATGCCGGTGAGCAGCATGGTGGGTGCCGAAATCACCACCATCGAAGGCATCGGCGACACCGAAGTAGGCAAGCGTGTGCAGGACGCCTGGCTGGCCCAGGAAGTGGTGCAGTGTGGCTACTGCCAGTCGGGGCAGATCATGTCCGCCGCTGCGTTGCTGGCAAGCAACCCCAATCCCGGCGATGCGGAAATCGACGGCGCCATGTCCGGCAACATCTGCCGCTGCGGCACCTACCTGCGCATCCGCGAGGCCATCAAGGTGGCGGCGGGTCCGCAGCCGGCCAAAGGGGAGGGCGCAGCATGAACGACATCCGCGCAATCACCGACCTCGGCCTCAGCCGTCGGGGCTTTCTCAAGGCCAGTGCCGCGGTGGGTGGCGGCCTGCTGATCAGCTTCACCGTGCCGGGCCTGATGGGCGATGCACGGGCTGCAGAGGGTGAATTCAGTCCGAACGCCTACATCCGCATCGATCGCAGTGGCAAGGTGTTCTTCATCATCCAGCCCGTAGAAATGGGCCAGGCCACCTACACCTCGATGCCCGCGCTGATCGCCGAAGAGCTGGAAGTGGCCCTCGACCAGGTGGTGATCGAGCATGCTCCGGCGGACGACAAGCGCTACGCCAATCCCATGCTGGGCTTCCAGGTCACCGGTGGCTCGACATCGGTACCGGCGAACTGGGTCCCCTTGCGCCAGGCTGGCGCCACTGCACGCACCCTGCTGGTGACGGCGGCAGCGCAGCAGTGGTCGGTGCCGGTCGAGAGCTGCAAGGCTGAGAATGGCGTCGTGGTGCACACGGAAAGCGGGCGCAAGCTGGGCTACGGCGAGCTGGTGGACGCCGCCGCGAAGCTGCCGATGCCGGGCGAGGTTGCCCTGAAGGAGCCGGCCCAGTTCAAGCTGATCGGCACGCCGGCCAAGCGCACCGATGGCCCCGACAAGGTCCGGGGCAAGGCCATGTACGGCATCGACGCCCGCCCCGAGGGTGTGAAGGTCGCAGCGCTGACCATCTGCCCGGTCATGGGCGGCACCCTGGCCGAGGTGGACGAGGCGCCGGCCATGGCGGTCAAGGGTGTACACAAGGTGGTGCGGACGAACAATGCGGTGGCGGTGATTGCCGATCACACCGGCGCGGCACGCAAGGGCCTGGCAGCGTTGCAGATCAAGTGGAATGAGGGTGAAAACGCCAAGCTTTCCAGTGCCGACCTGCTGAAGAACATCGCGGAGGCGTCCAAGGCAGAGGGGGTGCAGGCCCGTGCCGAAGGCAATGTGCAGGAGGCCATGAGCAAGGCGGCGAAGAAGGTCGAGGTGACCTACCAGGTGCCGTTCCTCGCCCACGCCTGCATGGAGCCGGTCAACTGCACGGCCCACGTGCGCAAGGACGGTTGCGACCTCTGGCTTGGCATCCAGGTGCCGTCGAGGGCCAAGACCCTGGCGGCACAGCTCACCGGCCTGCCCGAAGAGTCGGTGCAGGTGCATAACCAGCTGCTGGGAGGAGGCTTCGGTCGACGCCTTGAAACCGACTTCGTCGGCCATGCGGTAGAGATTGCCAAGCAGGTGGATTACCCGGTGAAGGTCATCTACTCCCGCGAGGAAGACACCCGCCACAGCACCTTGCGGCCTTTCCACTACAACCACCTGTCCGCCGGCCTGGACGAGCAGGGCAGGCCTGTGGCCTGGACCCACAAAGTCACCGGCGGGTCCATCATTGCGCGCTGGGCGCCGGACCTATTCAAGAACGGGATCGATGGCGATGCCGTGCGCGATGCCTGTGGGCCCTACGGCTTTCCCAACCTCGCCGTGCATTACGTGCGCCACGATCCGCCGAAGGGCATCACGCCCGCCTTCTGGCGGGGCGTGGGGCACACCCAGAACGCCTTCATGGTGGAGGGTTTCATGGATGAGCTGGCGGCGATGAATAAGTCCGACCCCTTCACCTACCGTGCTCCGTTGCTGGAGAAACACCCGCGAGCCCTGAAGGTGCTGGAAACCCTGCGCGAGAAATCCGGCTGGGACTCACCCCTGCCAGCCGGGCACGGCCGTGGCGTTGCGCTGACCTACTGCTTCGGCACCTATGCCGCCCAGGTGGCGGAAGTGAGCGTGGATGCCGGCGGTGCGGTGAAGGTGCACAAGGTGATCGGCGTGGTGGATTGCGGCATTCCCATCAACCCCAACTCGGTGGTGGCGCAGATGCAGAGCGGCACCGTCTTCGGGTTGACGGCAACTCTGTTCGGCAACATCACCTTCAAGGACGGCAGGGTCGAGCAGGGCAACTTCGACAGTTACCGACTGCTGCGTATCAACGAGGTCCCACCCATAGAGACCCACATCATCAACAGCGGCGAGTCTCCCGGTGGGCTGGGCGAAGTGTCCACCGTGATCATCGCCCCGGCGGTGGTTAATGCCATTTACGCCGCGACCGGCAAGCGCCTGCGCAGCCTGCCGATCGACCCGGCGCAGTTGAAGCAGGCCTGAGGCGCAGGGCTCACCGATGCCTCTGGATCGGTGAGCCCGACGTCAAACAGGGAAGAGAATGCCCGTGCGCGACGCTGCGTTGCGGATGTGCTCCTGCATCGCTTTTTGTGCCGGACCGCAGGCGTGGCGGGCGAGGTGGCGGAGGATCTTGCGGTGCTCCTGCCAGGTTTCCATGGCCCGCTCGGGGCGGATGAAGGGGAGCTTCTGGCTCTCCAGGAAAATGTCGTGGCTGGCGGTGATGATCTGCAGCATGGCGCGGTTGCCGCTGGCTTCCAGCAAGCGCCTGTGAAACTCGAAATCGAGGCGTGCGGCTGCCTCGAAGTCGCCGGTACGAAGTTCCTGGCGCATGGCCGCCACATTGGCCTCGAGCTGGTCGATGTCTTCGGCGGTCAGGGAAATGGCGGCCTGGCCGGCGGAGAAGCCTTCCAGCACATAGCGCAGCTGGAAGGTATCCGCAGCCGAAACCTGCTCGGCATAAGGCCAGGAGAAACCCTGGGGCGCGCTGCGCACGGTCGGAGATGGCGTCTGTACAAACACGCCCTTGCCGGGCTGCACGCTGATCAGGCCCAGGGCGCTGAGGGAAGAGAGCGCTTCGCGCAGGGAGGCGCGGCTGACGCCAAGCTGCTCGGCCAGGTCGCGTTGCGAGGGCAGGGCGTCGCCCGCTTGATAACCCCCATCGCGAATCAGTTTCTGGATGGCCTGCAGGGCAATTTCGGGGACTGCGCGAGGGATGGTGTCGAGCATGCTGTTCAGACCAGTCGGTTCGTCGAATGGACACCTTTTACGGCTGGACAGGTGCACTTTGCAAGCCTTGCACCGGCCTGGCGCAAGGCTGAAAGCCGCTGCACAAAAGGGGAACACGGGGTCGATTGACCAAGTAGTCAGCAACTTCAACTGTTCAGACCAGTAAGACCTTGTGCCTGCTGGTTTTAACGATTCAGCCCGGTTTCCCGACCGCGTGCTGGCATGGGCTGTGCACTGGGGTCTGGCAGGAAAATCGTCCTGCCATCTACCCCGAGGTAAGCCCCCATGCGTAAATTCCGGAACCTTCTGCTGGCGACTCTTCTTTGCGGCGGCACGCTGGCCCAGCCCATCGCCCAGGCGGATGCACTGAGCGATATCAGCGAGCGCGGCGTGCTGAAGGTTGCGGTGCCCCAGGACTTCCCACCCTTCGGTTCCGTCGGGCCTGACCTCAAGCCACGCGGCCTGGATATCGACACTGCGCAACTGCTGGCCGACAAGCTGGGGGTGAAGCTGGCGCTGACGCCCGTCAATAGCACCAACCGCATTCCGTTCCTCACCACTGGCAAGGTGGACCTGGTGATCTCCAGCCTGGGCAAGAACCCCGAGCGCGAAGCGGTGATTGATTTCTCCACGCCTTACGCGCCTTTCTACCTGGCGGTGTTCGGTCCCGAAGACGTTGCCATCACCGCGCTCGATGCACTTTCTGGCAAGACCATCAGCGTTACCCGGGGCTCGATCGAGGATATGGAGTTGAGCGCCGTGGCACCCAAGGACGCCACCATCAAGCGCTTCGAGGACAACAACTCCACCATCGCGGCCTACCTGGCCGGGCAGGTTGATCTGATTGCCAGCGGCAGTGTGGTGATGGCGGCCATCGCCGCGAAGAACCCGGCCAAGGTGCCGGCGCTGAAGGTCAAGCTGAAGGACTCTCCGGTTTACATCGGCCTGGCCAAGAACGAGCCGGCGCTGCTGCAGAAGGTCAACGCGATCATCACCGAGGCCAAGGCCGATGGCAGCCTCAATCGCAATGCCGAGAAGTGGCTGAAACAGCCGCTGCCTGCCGACCTCTGAGCCATTGCTGCCGGAGGCCCATCCATGGCGTATCAATTCGATTTCTTGCCGGTGCTGCAGCAGGGTGACCTGCTGCTCAAGGGCGCAATATTCACCCTGGAGCTGACCGTCATCGGGACGTTGCTCGGCGTTGCCATCGGTGTGGTCGGGGCCGTGGTCAGGGCCTGGCGGCTGCGACCGTTCGACTGGGTGTTCGGTGCCTATGTGGAGCTGATCCGCAACACGCCTTTCATCGTGCAGTTGTTCTTCATCTTCTTCGGCCTGCCTTCGCTGGGCATTCGTCTGAGCGAATGGCAGGCGGCCGTGCTGGCGATGGTGATTAACCTCGGCGCCTACTCGACGGAGATCATTCGCGCCGGCATCCAGGCGATTCCCAAGGGTCAACTGGAGGCCGCGGCGGCACTGGCCATGAGCCGGTTCGAGGCATTTCGCTACGTGGTCATCCAGCCCGCGCTGGGCAAGGTCTGGCCAGCGCTGTCGAGCCAGATCGTGATCGTGATGCTGGGTTCGGCGGTGTGCTCGCAGATCGCCACGGAGGAACTGTCCTTCGCCGCCAACTTCATCCAGTCGCGCAACTTCCGCGCGTTCGAGACCTACCTGCTGACCACAGCCCTGTACCTGGTCATGGCCATCCTGTTGCGCCAGGTACTGGCCTGGGCCGGCAACCGCCTGATTATGGGGAGGCGCTGATGGACTTCACCCTTTGGGACATCGTCCGCAACCTGGTCACCGGGCTGCAGTGGACCCTGCTGCTGTCGCTGGTGGCCTTCGTCTGCGGCGGTATCGCTGGCCTGCTGGTGCTGCTGGCGCGCATTTCCGGGAACTTCACGCTGCGCACCCTGGCGCGTGGCTACATCGAGTTGTTCCAGGGCACGCCGCTGCTGATGCAGCTGTTCATGGTGTTCTTCGGCATCGCCTTGTTCGGCATTGACGTCTCTGCCTGGGCGGCGGCGGCGGTGGCACTGACGCTGTTCACCAGCGCTTTCCTCGCCGAAATCTGGCGTGGCTGCGTCGAGTCCATTCCGCGCGGCCAGTGGGAAGCGTCCGCAAGTCTGGCCATGAGCCGGCTGGAGCAATTGCGCCATGTGGTGCTGCCCCAGGCGCTGCGCATTGCCATCGCACCGACCGTGGGTTTCTCGGTGCAGGTGGTGAAAGGCACGGCGGTGACCTCCGTCATCGGCTTCACCGAACTGACCAAGACCGGCGGCATGCTCGCCAACGCCACCTTCGAACCCTTCCTGATCTACGGCCTGGTCTCCCTGGGTTATTTCATCCTTTGCTATCCGCTCTCGCTGAGCGCACGTCACCTGGAGAGGAGGCTGCATGTCCCTGCTTAAAGTTTCCGCACTGCACAAGTACTACGGCGACAACCACGTGCTGAAGGGTATCGACCTCAGCATCGAAGAGGGCGAGGTGGTCGCCATCATCGGTCGCAGCGGTTCCGGCAAGAGCACGCTGCTGCGCACGCTCAATGGCCTGGAATCCATCAACGACGGTGTGATCGAGGTGGACGGCGAGTACCTGGACGCCGGCAGGGCCGACCTGCGCTCGCTGCGCCAGAAGGTCGGTATGGTGTTCCAGCAGTTCAATCTCTTCCCCCACCTGACGGTAGGCGAGAACGTGATGCTCGCGCCCCAGGTGGTGAAGAAACTCGGCAAGGCGGAGGCACGCGCCCTCGCCGAAGAGATGCTGGCCAGGGTCGGCCTGGCGGAAAAGGTCGACGCCTACCCGGATCGTCTGTCTGGTGGGCAGCAACAGCGGGTGGCGATTGCGCGTGCGCTGGCGATGTCGCCCAAGGTGCTGCTTTGCGACGAGATCACCTCAGCCCTGGACCCGGAACTGGTCAATGAAGTGCTGGGTGTGGTCCGCCAACTGGCCAGCGAAGGCATGACCCTGATCATGGTGACCCACGAGATGCGCTTTGCCCGTGAAGTCGGTGACAAGCTGGTGTTCATGCACCACGGGAAAGTGCATGAGGTGGGAGATCCGCGAACCCTGTTCAGCGCCCCGCAGACGCCGGAGCTGGCCAACTTCATCGGCATGGTGGAGCAGTAACGCCCCAACCCCCCATCCGTCCTGCCGGCTGCAGGGTTGCCCGCGCCAGGCCTCTGTCCTGGCGCAGTCATTCGTTCACTCTTTGGTATGACTTTCAGAATCACTACTTCTCCGGTTACCGAGGGACGGGGTGATTGAATAGCGTTGGCCTCCTCGCAATGCCCATCTGGTAGAGGCCAATGAAAACAACAAGAAAGACCTGCACATCCTTCTATCCCCACGCGCTGGCTGCCGCCGTCGCAGCGAGCATCGCGTTTCCGGCGGGAGCGGTGAGCTTCAATGTCGGTGAAATCGAAGGTCAGTTCGACTCTTCCCTGTCCGTGGGGGCCAGCTGGTCCATGCGCGGGGCCGATCCGGATCTGATCGGTGTGAACAATGGTGGGGACGGCCTGTCCCAAACTTCCGACGACTCCCACCTCAACTTCAAGAAGGGCGAGACCTTCTCGAAGATCTTCAAGGGCATCCATGACCTCGAACTGAAATACGGCGATACCGGCGTCTTCGTTCGTGGCAAGTACTGGTACGACTTCGAGCTGAAAGATGAGGACCGTCCGTTCAAGGACATCGACGACAGTGACCGCAAGGAGGCCGCCAAGTCGTCCGGTGCGCAGTTGCTCGACGCCTTCGTCTACCACAACTACCAGATCGCCGAGACGCCGGGCAGCGTGCGCCTGGGCAAGCAGGTGGTGAGCTGGGGCGAGAGTACCTTCATCCAGAATGGCATCAACGCGATCAACCCGATCGACGTCTCCGCGTTCCGTCGTCCCGGCGCCGAGATCAAGGAGGGCCTGATCCCGGTCAACATGTTCTACGTGTCCCAGAGCCTGACCGACAACCTGTCCGCCGAAGCCTTCTACCAGTTGGAGTGGGACCAGACCGTCATCGACAACTGCGGGACCTTCTTCTCCCAGCCGGACGTAGCGGCTGATGGTTGTGACAACAACCTGCGTGTGCTGAGGCAGCGTTCGTCGCTTCCGGCTCCCGCACTGGCGGCTCTCAGCGCTCGTGGCGTGGACGTCGACCAGGAAGGCGTGCTGGTTCCCCGTGGCGCCGACCGCGATGCCGACGACAGCGGCCAATGGGGTGCCGCGCTGCGCTACTTCTTCGAACCGCTGGACACTGAATTCGGCGCCTACTTCATCAACTACCACAGCCGCGCTCCGATCTTCAGCGCATCGTCTCCGTCCCTTGCGGTGTTCGCCGACTCCGCAGGCCTGGGGGCCTTGGCTCCGCTTGCAGTGGCGGGCCGCTCCAACTACTTCATGGAGTATCCCGAGGATATCCGCCTCTACGGCCTGAGCTTCTCCACCACGCTGCCCACCGGCACCGCCTGGAGCGGGGAAATCAGCTATCGCCCGAATGCGCCGGTGCAACTGAACACCACGGACATTCTGTTCGCCGGCGTTGGCCCGCTGGCTTCGCTCAGCCCGGCATTCGCCGCCTTCGGCAATGCCTCGGTACTGGATGGCACGCCAGGCCAGGATCTGCACGGCTATCGGCGCAAGGAAATCACCCAGTTCCAGACCACCTTCGTGCAGTTCTTCGATCAGGTCATGGGCGCCGAGCGCCTGACCCTGGTGGGCGAGATCGGCGTCTCCCACGTCGGCGGCCTGGAAAGCACCCGCAAGGCCCGCTACGGGCGTGACCCTGTCTATGGTCCCGGTCCGCTGGCAGCCACTGGCCCGGTCAACACCTGTGTGGCGCTCAACACCAACACGCTGGGCAGTGCCACCGCCGAAAACGTCAGCAAGTACTGTGAGGACGATGGCTACGTCACCAGTACGGCCTGGGGTTATCGCATGCGTGCGGTGTGGGACTACAACGACGTGTTCGCCGGGGTGAACCTCAAGCCCAGTGTGGCCTGGTCCCACGATGTCGACGGCTACGGCGCCAATGGCGCCTTCAACGAAGGCAACAAGGCCGTCAGCCTGGGCCTGGATGCCGACTACCAGAACACCTACAGCGCCAGCCTTTCCTACACCGATTTCTTCGGTGGCACATACAACACCTCGATCGACCGCGATTTTCTTGCGCTCAGCGTCGGGATGAGCTTCTAAGCGCTGCACCAGAAGTAGAGGACAAAGACCAATGAACAAGAAAAGACTGATGCAATCCGGTGCCTTGGCACTGAGCCTGCTGGCGACCAGCGTCATGGCCAAGGTCTCCCCGGATGAGGCCGCGAAGCTCGGTACCAGCCTGACCCCGATTGGCGCAGAGAAGACCGCTAACGCCGACGGCAGCATTCCCGAGTGGACCGGCGGCTTGCCGCAGACTGCCGGCAGCGTCGATGCCAAGGGCTTCCTCTCCGACCCTTTCGCCGATGAGAAGCCGCTGTTCACCATCACCGCGAGCAACGCCGAGCAGTACAAGGACAAGCTATCGGCCGGTCAGATGGCGATGTTCAAGCGCTATCCGGACACCTACAAGATCCCGGTGTACAAGACCCACCGCAGTGCGGCGCTCCCGGACAACATCTACGCCGCGGCCAGGACCAGCGCGCTGAACACCGAAGGCGTGGATGGTGGTAACGGCCTGAAGGGCTTCAGTGACAGCCGTTACTATGCTTTCCCGATTCCCAAGAGCGGCGTCGAGGTGGTGTGGAACCACAGCACCCGTTACCGCGGCGGCAACATCAAGCGTTACATGACCCGTGTGCAGCCGCAGTCCAACGGCGCTTTCAGCATGGTTCAGTTCACCGACGAGGTGTCGTACCCCGCCAACCTGCCGGACATGGACAAGAACAAGGCCGAGAACGTCCTGTTCTTCTTCATTCAGAACGTCACCGCTCCAGCGCGCCTGGCCGGCAACGTGTTGCTGGTCCACGAGACCATCGACCAGGTCAAGGAACCACGCCTGGCGTGGCTCTACAACGCCGGTCAGCGCCGCGTGCGCCGTGCGCCGCAGGTGGCCTACGACGGCCCGGCGACCGCCGCCGACGGTCTGGCCACCTCGGACAACTACGACATGTTCAACGGCGCACCGGACCGTTACACCTGGGAGCTGGTCGGGAAGAAGGAGATGTACATCCCCTACAACGCCTACAAGCTGGATTCGCCGAGCCTCAAGTACAAGGACATCATCCGTCCGGGCCACATCAACCAGGACCTGACCCGCTACGAGCTGCATCGCGTGTGGGAAGTGGTGGCCAAGCTCAAGACGGGCGAGCGCCATATCTATGCCACCCGCCACATGTACTTCGACGAAGACAGCTGGCAGCTGGCGCTGGTCGATCACTATGACGGCCGCGGCCAGCTGTGGCGCGTCGGTGAAGGCCATGTCCAGCAGTACTACCACAAGCAGGTACCGGGCTATACCGCCGAGACTCTGTACGACCTGATCTCCGGTCGCTACTCGGTACTGGGCCTGAAGAACGAAGAGAAGCAGAGCTACGAATTCGGTGCCACGGCCTCCGCGTCTGCCTACACGCCGGCCGCCCTGCGCCAGGCCGGCATCCGCTGATTCGCAACTGAACGCTACACCCGTGTGACTTGCGGCCCTCCTGGGCCGCTTTTTCGTTAGCACGAGCGGGCATTGCGCAATCTCCTCATGCTCTGCAAGGATGGTCCAATCATCGATCTGGAAGCGCATGTGTCCATGGCACAACCGCCGCTCAATGCCGACCTGCCTCGGCTACCGCCGCTCCATATTCCCCGCCCACGCCTGCGCGATGCCCTGCTGGAGGCCGATTGCCGGTTGCGCCTGCTGTGCGCCACGGCCGGCAGCGGCAAGAGCGTCCTGCTTGGCGAGTGCATGCGTCGGTGTCCGGCCGATACCCGACTGGTCTACCTCGACCTGCGCGGCCAACGCCTGGGCGCGAAGGCTTTTCTGCAGCGCCTGGCGGGCGCGCTGGGCCTGGCGACCGCCGACCTCGACGCGATCCTGCAGCACTTGCATGCGCAGGAACATCCCTGCTGGCTGGTGTTGGATGACTATCCGCGCCTGACCGACAGCGAGCTGGATCGGGCGCTCAACGAACTCATCCTCGGTTCGTCGAATCGCACGCGCTGGTGGGTTGCCGGTCGCCGCCGCCCGCTACTGCAACTGGCTCGTCTGCTGCTGGATGGCGAACTGTTCGAGCTGGGCGGCCATGAGTTGGCGTTCTGCGAAGGCGAGCTGGCCGAGTTGCTGCAACGGATCGGCCATCACTGGCCACGCCCGGCGGTCCTGGGACTGATGGAGCAATCCCAGGGCTGGTGTGCCGGGAGCTGCCTGCGCCTGCTCGGGCTCAAGCCCGGCCAGCAGGCCGCGCTGGATGGCGGCAATGCCCTGGTGCTGGAGTACCTCAGGCGCGAAGTGCTTGATGAACTCCCCGCCGACTGGCTGCAGGCGTTGTTCAGCCTGGCGCAATTTCCGCAGTTCGACCGGGGCCTGTGCGAGCAACTGCTGGGCATGGGCGAGGGCGCAGAATTGCTCGACCGTCTGCTCGAATGTGGCCTGTTCATCGAGCCTGTCGACCAGGAGGGAAAGCTGCTGCGAGTGCAGCGGGCGTTCGCGCCGCTGCTGGCCGAGCAGCTACCCGGCAACCTGGCCAAGTCGCTGTTCCGCAAGGCCTGCCAGTGGTACATCGGCCTGGAGCAGATAGGCCCGGCGCTGGAATATGCGTTCAAGGCTGAACAGCCGGAAGTGGCCGCGAGCCTGATGGAGCGCTATACCCAGGACCGCATGCTGCAGGGGAGCGACTTCGCCTTGCTGCTGGAGTGGCGCCGTGAGTTGCCGCTGTCGATGTTGACCAGCACGCCCCGACTGACTCTGATCAATGCCTGGCTGCTGCTGCTCAGCGGACGACTCGAAGAAGCCCAGTACTTCATCGACGCGCTCGGTCGCTTCCTGCCGCAACCGGATGCGCGCCGGCAGTTCGAGCTGATCGCCCAATGGAAGGCCCTGACTGGCAAGCTGGCGTTTCACCGCGGGGATGCCGAGCAGGCGCGGCCATTTGTGGTTGAGGCGATTGCCGAACTGCCGGAGCAAGCCTGGTGCCAGCGCCTTCTGTGCGAGGTGCTGCAAGTTGAGCAAGCGCTGATCGAAGGTGATTTTCCGCGGGCCCAGTCGCTCAACCGGCAGGCCATCATGCAGGCCCGTGAGCACGGCAGCCTGGCCATCGAAAGCGTGCTCGCCCTGGAGTACGTGAAGCTATTGGAAGTCCGTGGCGAGCTGCTGCGAGCGGAAACCCTGCTGACCCGTCTGCACCAGGAGTTGATCAGCGCCTGGGGTGCCGAGGACAGCCCCATCAAGGGACGCGTGCAATTGCTTCGCGCCAGCCTGCTGTTGCAGCGTGGCTGCTATGCGGAGGCCGAAGCCACTTTCGAATCCGGCGTTCGAGAGTGCCAGGCCTGCGCAGATCCGGCCGCCACCTGGGGCTACCTGGGGTTGGCTGAACTGGATGCATTGCACAGCGACGTCGCGGGCGCCTTTGCGCGCATTGCGGAAGCCGAGCGCCTGATGCAGTACGGCCGCATCAGCGTGCAGCTCTACCAGGGCTTGATTGTGCTGACCAAGGCGCGGCTCTGGCTGCACCAGGGCAATCACGTTCAGGCCGAAAAGGCGTTGCGCATTCAATTGGCCGTAGCCACGCAACTGCCGCCATTTGGCGCGCCAGAGCTGAATGTACGTCTGCGCCTGCTGCTGGCGCGCGCCATGCTGGCTGGCGAAGCAGCAGAGGCTGCAGTGGACAGCCTCGTGACCATCCACAGCTCGGCACTTGCCGAAGGACGGCGTCCGCTGGCGTGCGAAGCCGGGTTCAGCCTGGCGGAGGCGTTGCACCGCTGCAACAGGCCGGCCCAGGCCCGACAGGTGCTGCTGGATGCCCTGGCCATGGCCCGGCAGCTGGGGCTTTCCAGCCTTGAACGGGCATTCAGTCAGCGCAATGCTGCGATGATGCGCTGGGCCGGCAAGGGCGCCGGCAGCGTGGTCGAATGCGAGCCAGTCGCCTTGTTGAGCCGGCGCGAACTGGATGTGCTCAAGCTGATCGCGCAGGGCCATTCCAACCAGCAGATTGCCGAATCCCTGTTCATTTCCCTGCATACGGTCAAGACCCACGCACAGCGCATCAACCACAAACTCGGGGTGGAGCGGCGCACGCAGGCCGTGGTCCGCGCCAAGGAGCTGGGGCTGACCCCATGAGAGGCTCCGAGCTCGTCACACGACTGAGTACCTAGGGCCTGCACCGACTCTTCCTTGTTCCTGGCGCCACGGCGACCCCTGGCGGCCGGGGCTTTTTCGTTTGATAAAACCTCAATCCAAGCCGGTCTTTATATCGTTTGTCGGGCCTTCGTCCGATGTCGACCATAGCGCCTGTCCAGAGCCGTTTGCGCGGCTGAAAACAACAGGAGGTCGACATGAACCCGCTGCCATCCCTCTGGGGGGCCGATAGCCCCTCGCGCCTGCTTGGCTCCCGCCATATCGCCACCGGTGAACGGGTGTTCCCGATGCTGCCCAGTCACTCGCCACTGGCCGATCACTACCAGGTCGAGCTGCTGGCCAGTGAGGGCAGCCTGTACAGCTTCACCATCATCAACCCAAGCCCGAAGAGTGGCCTGGCGCCATTCGCCCTGGGTTACCTGGACCTGGAAGGGCCGGTGCGCCTGTTCGGGCGCATCACCGGCAACGAGCGCCCGGTGATCGGTGGCAGCTATCGCGTCCTGCCCGATGAAACCTATGGCTATGTGTTCGAATCCGTGGAGGCCCGCTCATGAGCCAGATGCACGTAATGGGCGGTGCCATGACCCGCTTTGGCCGCCACCAGGGTGTGATGGCGCCGGAACTGGCGCAGCAGGCGATCATCAAAGCAGTGGTCGACTCGGGCCTCGCACTGAAGGACATCCAGGCGATCTACTGCGCCAACGTTCTCGGCGGCATGATCCTCGGCCAGGTGATCCTGCGTGATCTCGGCCTGGACGGGATTCCTGTCTACAACATCGAAAACGCCTGCGCCAGCGGCGCCACTGCGGTGCACCTGGCGCGCCACGCGCTGCTCGCCGGGCAGTACGAGCGGGTGCTGGTATTCGGTATCGAGCAGCTGACCCAACTGGGTGGCGGCACCATTCCGATGCAACGCAACGATGAGAAGACCGACCTGTTCGCCAAGGCCGGCATGGTGTTGCCAGCGGTTTATGCCATGCGCGCGACTCGCTTCATTCACGAGCGCGGTGCCAGCCCGGCTGACCTGGCCGGTATCGCGGTGAAGAACCGCTACCACGGCTCCCTGAACGAGTACGCCCAGCAGCGCGCCGAAGTGACCCTGGAAGAGGTGCTGGGTTCGCGCATGATCGCCGACCCGCTGACCCTGCTGCAGTGCTGCCCGTCCCAGGTGGATGGCGCCGCCGCCCTGGTGCTGGGTACCACGCCTGGCCCCCATGCGAAGGATGTCCGCGTACTGGGTTCGATCGTGGTTTCCGGCCTGCGTGAAGGTGCCCGCGACGACATCCTCGATGCCGAGATCACTGCCCGCGCCGCGCGCCTGGCCTATGAGCAGGCGGGCGTCGACCCGCGTGAGGTGGGTGTGGTCGAGCTGCACGACGCTTTCACCATCGCTGAGCTTCTTTATTACGAGGCCCTGGGCCTGGCGCCGCATGGCGAAGCCGTCGCTTTGCTGCATTCCGGTGCCACTCGCCTGGGCGGCCGGGTGCCGGTGAACCCCAGCGGCGGCCTGCTTGCCAAGGGGCACCCGCTGGGGGCTACCGGCGTGGCACAGATGGTCGAGCTGATGTGGCAGTTGCAGGGGCGCGCAACAGGCCGTCAGGCGGACAACACGCCCACCATCGGCGTTGCCCAATGCACCGGTGGCGGCATCGCCGGTGTCGATCACGCCGCGTCTTCCGTTCACGTGCTGGGGGTGTGAGATGAGTGCACAACGCTTCCATGAAGGGCAGGTGGCGGCTGTGACCGGTGCCGCCCGTGGTATCGGCCTTGGTATCGCCACGCGCCTGGCGCGCCAGGGCGTGACCGTCTACCTGCTGGACCGCGACGAGGCTGTGCTGACCGAAGCGGTCGCCCAGCTTCGCAGCGAGGGGATGAACGTCCATGGCCTGGCCCTGGACCTCACCGAGGGTGCTGCGGTGGAGCGCGCTTTCGGCCGTATCGCCGAAGCCGGCGCTGGCCTGGACTTCCTCGTGAACAATGCCGGCGTGGTCCGCGACAAGCGCTTCCTGAAGATGACCGAGGACGACTGGGACCTGGTGGTGGATACCAACCTGCGGGCGCAGTTCCTTTGCTGCAAGGCGGCGCTGCCGCTGATGCTGGAACGCAGCTTCGGACGCATTGTCAACCTGTCGTCGCGTGCCTGGCTGGGCGGTTTCGGCCAGGCCAACTACTCCGCAGCCAAGGGCGGGGTGGTGAGCCTCAGCCGCAGCCTGGCCATCGAGTTCGCGGCCAAGGGCATCACGGTCAACACCATTGCCCCCGGCATCGTCGACACACCCCTGTTCCAGGCTTTCGAGCCCGAGGTGAAGGCGCGCCTGAAGGACACGGTGCCGGTCAAACGTATCGGCACGCCGGAGGATATCGCCAACGCGGTGGAGTTCTTCCTCGACCCGGCAAGTGCCTACATCACCGGACAGACCCTCTATGTCTGCGGCGGGCGCAGCCTGTCGTCGGCCAGCGTCTGAGGAGACCGCCATGCCTGTACATCTGCAGATCCTGGGCGCGGTGGGGTTGATCAGCCTCGACCGCCCGGATGCCCTCAACGCCCTGGATATCGAATCCCTGCGCACCCTGCGTGCGCACCTGGAGGAAGTCCGTGACCGCCGCGAAATTCGTGCGGCGATTCTCGCCGGCTCCGGTGAACGCGCCTTCTGCGTCGGCGCCGACCTGAAGAGCACGCGGGTGTCCAACGCGTCCTATGCCGAGGCGCTGTTTCTCGACAAGGAACCGGCGGCCGATGCTGGCTTGTATATCCGCCTGATGGACCTGGCCGACCTCGACCTGCGCAAGCCGCTGATTGCCGCCATCAATGGGCACTGCCTGGGCGGAGGCCTGGAACTGGCGCTGCAGTGCGACCTGCGCATTGCATCCGCCAACGCCGGTTTCGGCCTGCCGGAAGCGGTGGTGGGGTCGATTCCAGCAGTGTCCGGCCTGCATCGTCTACTCAAGGCCGTGCCGCCGGCCCATGCCATGCAGATGGCGCTGACCGGCCAGCGCATCGATGCCGCCCAGGCATTGGCCATCGGTCTGGTGTCAGAGGTTTCGGCCAGTCCGGCAGCACTGCTGGAACGGGCCTTCGCCCTGGCCGAGCGTATCGCCGCCCAGGCGCCGCTTGCGATTCAGGCGCTGCAATCCCTGGCGCGGCAGACGGCGCACCTGTCGGATGCCGACGCCCAACGTCTCACCGAGCTGTACTGGGGCGTGCTGCGGGATACCGAGGACCGCCTGGAAGGGCGCACGGCGTTCGCCGAGAAGCGCGCACCTCAGTACAAGGGCCGTTAGGTCCGGGGAGAGCCGTCATGCATCTGAGCAATCCTTTCTTGCAAAGCCTGGGTGTCGAATTGGTCCACTGGGCCGTTGGCGAGGCCGAGTTCCACATGCCCATCGAGGCGCGTCACCTGAACCGCCAGGGCATGCTGCACGGCGGGCTGATCGCCACCTTGCTGGATGCCGCCTGTGGCTACGCGGGCCTGCACTCGGCCGATGGCGAGGAAGAGGTCCACGGCGTCACGGTGATGCTGAACATCGCCTACCTGAAAGCGGCCCGCTCCGGACGCGTGATCGCCCGGGGCAGGGTCAGCCGCAGTGGCCGCAGCCTTTACTTCGCCGAGGCATCCCTGATGGACGACGAAGGCGAGGTGCTCGCCACGGCCCAGGGCACTTTCAAGCAAGGAGACCGCCGTTATGCTGCGTAATGCCTTGCAAGGCCTGACCGTGCTGGACTTCACCCAGATCGCCGCCGGCCCCACCTGCACCATGCTGCTCGCCGACATGGGCGCGCGGGTGATCAAGATCGAACCGCCGGAAGGCGACCTCGGCCGCACGCTGGGACCGGCCTGGGTGGGGGATTCCAGTGCCCTCTACCATGGCTTCAACCGGGGCAAGCAAGGCCTCTGCCTCGACCTGAAGAATCCCCAGGGATTGGCCGTCGCCAAGCGCCTGGTGGCTGGAGCGGACGTAGTGATCGAAAGCATGCGCCCCGGTGTGATGGCGCGGCTCGGGTTGGGTTTCGAAGCGCTGTCGGCGCTCGATCCAGCGTTGATCTACTGCTCCATTTCCGCTTATGGCCAGCAGGGGCCCTATGCAGACCGCGCCGGCGTGGATGGCATCCTCCAGGCGGACTCGGGGCTCATGAGCCTGATCGGCATCCCCGACGCGCCGCCCTGCAAGGTGCAGGCGCCCGTGGTGGATGTGGTCACCGGCTACATGGCCTGCATGGCCATCCTGGCCAAGCTGCAGGCGCGGCATCAGGGCGGGCAGGGCGGGCATCTGGATGTGAGCCTGATGAACTCCGCCCTGGCATTGCAGCAGTCCTCCATCAGCAGCTACCTGCGTGACGGCGAGCTGCCCACTCCGATCGGCAGCGCTGCGCCTTACTCGGCACCCAACGAAGCCTTCCGGACCGAAGACGGCTGGATGATGGTCGCCGCCTACAACGGCAACCGCTGGGAGCGGCTGTGCACGGTGCTCGGTCACCCGGAATGGGCCGCCGATCCACGCTTCCTCACCTCCGCCCAACGCGTGGTGCATCGGGCCGAGATGCAGGACGCCCTCAATGGCGTGTTCGGCACCCGGGGCACCGAGCATTGGCTGACGCGCCTGCGTGCAGCGGACATCCTTTGCGCCAAGGTGGCCGACTACGGCGACCTGCTGAACCATCCTCAGCTTGCACAGAACGGCATGCTCGCCGAGATCGAGCATCCGCGGCATGGCGTGCTGCGGGTACCCGGTTTCCCGGTGAACAGCGCCGAGGCCGCCAAGCAGCCCTACAAGCCAGCACCGGACAAGGGCGAGCACTCGCGCGAGCTGCTGGCCGAGGTGGGCTTCAGCGAGCTGGAAATAGTACAGATGCTCGAGGCCGGAGCGGTGGTCAACGCGTAGGACGGAAATCGCGCTTCATTTCCACCATTCGGGGCCAGGGTGGGCGCCAACTTATGAAGGGCCATGTCGCGTCTGGCGCGCCTGTTCCAGCAGCCATTGGCGGAAGATGCTCATGTCCTCGCTCTCTGCCCGGTGCCTGGGGGTGAGCAGGTAATAGGTGTAGGCACCCATGTCCACGGTCTGCGGGAACGGGCGCACCAGGGTGCCTTCGCGCAGCTCCTTTTCCACCAGGAACAACTGGGCGATGGCGATGCCCTGGCCGCCGGAAGCCGCTGCATAGGCCATGGAAGAGCTCTGGTAAGTCATGCCGGCGCGGGCGTCCACGGCGCTGCCCACGCCTGCGGCCTGCAGCCAATGGCTCCAGTCGTCCGGTCGGGCGATGGAGTGCAGCATGGTGTAATCGGCCACGTCCGCCGGCTCGTGCAGGCCTGGTCCGATGTCGAGCAGGCTGGGGCTGCACACGGGGGCCAGCACGTTGTCGCTGAGCACGTAGCAGTTGCAGTTGGGCCAGTCTCCCGAGCCGAGTCGGATCGCTGCGTCCAGGTCATCCTTCTGAAAGTCCACCGTGTCCAGCGAGGCGGTCAGCAGCACCTCGATCTTGGGGTTCTCCTGATGGAAACTGGCCAGTCGCGGAATCAGCCATTGCATGGCGAAGGTGGTGTAGGCGCGCACCTTGATCTGCCGGCGCTTGGCGGGGCGCTTGAGCTTGCGGGTGGCGCTGCGAAGTTCTTCGATGATGCGTGCCACTGCCTTGAAGTACTGCTCGCCGGCCGGGGTGAGGGTGATCTGCCGGTGCCCGCGGAGGAACAGCGGCTGTTCCATGTAGTCCTCAAGGGCGCGGATCTGCCGGGAAACAGCCCCTGGTGTGACGTTCAGCTCATCGGCGGCGAGGGTGATGCTGAGGTGCCGGGCAACGGCTTCGAAAGCCCTTACGGCGTTGAGCGGCGGCAGTCTGTCCATCATCGGTTCTTCTTCTTGGACGCGTGGAATGGCGCGGAATCTTACTCTAGTTATGGTTGAGTAAATCTCAAGCGAAAGCCCTGTTTTAATCGTTTGTCGCGGCCTCTGGCGGGTTCCTAGGATCGGCTCCGGACGTATCACAACAACAAGAGAGAGCCGCTCCATGATCACTCCCAACCGGGCCTGCTGCTTTGGCCCGCACACCCTGTTTGCGCTCTTCGGCCTGACCTGTGGTGCCAGCGGCACCGCCAGTGCCGATTTCATCAATGGCTCCAGGGCCAGCCTGGAAATGCGCAACTTCTACCTCAACCGCGATTTCCGCCAGGACGGCGCTGCACAGAGCAAGGCCGAGGAGTGGGCCCAGGGTTTTCTGCTGCGGTACGAGTCGGGTTTCACCGAGGGGCCAGTCGGCGTCGGCGTCGATGCCCTTGGCCTGCTCGGGGTGAAGCTGGATTCCAGCCCGGATCGCACCGGAACGGGCCTGCTGCAATCCGACCGGGAAAGGCCCAAGCGTGCCCAGGACGATTACGGCGAACTGGGGCTCACGGCCAAGCTGCGAGCCTCCAGCAGCCTGCTGAAGATCGGCACTCTGCAGCCCAAGCTACCTGTTGCCCTGTCAAACGACAGTCGGCTGCTGCCGCAGACCTTTCGCGGTACCTGGCTCAGCAGTGCCGAGGTGAAGGACCTGGCCCTGGACCTGGGACGCTTCGAGCGGGTGAACCTGCGCAACTCTTCGGATAACGAGGCGATGCAGGTGTTCAACGGCGGGGCGCGCAACATCGTCCTGGGCCGCAACAAGACCAGCGATGCGCTTGACTTCGCCGGTGCCAGCTACAAGTGGACGCCAGCCCTCACCACTGCGTACCACTACGGCGGACTGGACGGAATCTACCGCCAGCACTACCTCACCCTGGGCCACAGCCTGGACCTGGGCGATGCCGGCTCCATCAAGTCCGACCTGCGCTGGGCGCGGAGCCTCGACGATGGCGGCAGCAATGTCGATAACCGCGCGCTGGGGGCGATTTTCACTTACAAACGAGGCCCCCACGCCCTCGGGATGGGCTACCAGCATATGGCCGGCGATACCGGTTTCGCCTATGCCAGCGGGGCGGATGGATACCTGGTGAACCTGGTGCAGATCAACGACTTCGGCAATGCGGACGAACGCTCCTGGCAGGCGCGCTACGACTTCGATTTCGCCGCGCTGGGCATTCCCGGCCTGACCGTCATGACGCGCTACCTGTCGGGCGACAATGTGCAAGTCACGGGCAGGGCGGAGGAGGGCAAGGAGTGGGAGCGAGATATCGACATCGCGTATGTGGTGCCGAACGGGCCACTGAAGAATCTCGGCATCAAATGGCGCAATGCTAGCGTGCGCAGCAACTTCGGTCCCGATATCGATGAGAGCCGCTTGATCGTCACCTACACCCTGCCGCTCTGGTAATCCGTATCTGCGCAAAGGAACCGGCCCCAGAAGGGGCCGGTTTTTTGCATTTTGTGTAGGGGGTACCGCGTCTCGCTCAATTCGAGGCCGTAGGATGGGTGGAGCTTGCGATACCCATCGATACGAGGTGATGGGTACCGCCGCGCTCGAGCGGAGCGCCGCCCGCCACATCCTGCATGGGCAGTCCCTGGCGCAGGATCAGAGGCGGATGATCACCGACTTCAGCTGGGTGTAGTGGGAGAGGGCGTCGATGCCTTGCTCGCGACCGTAGCCGCTCTGCTTGAAGCCACCACACGGCGTCTGGACGAATCCGCCGCTGTACTCGTTGACCACGATGCGCCCGGCTTCCAGGCCGGCGGCCACCCGGTGCACGCGGCCGATATCGCGGCTCCAGATGCCGGCTCCCAGGCCGAACTCGCTGTCGTTGGCGATGCGCAGGGCATCGGCTTCGTCCTTGAAGGGGATGACGCAGAGGATGGGACCGAAGATTTCTTCCCGGGCCAGGGTCATGTCATTGGTCACGCCGGTATAGACGGTGGGTTCGATGTACCAGCCTTTACCGAGATGTTCGCCGCTGGCCACCTTGCCGCCGATGGCCGGTTTGAGGCCTTCGCGTTCAGCGATTGCGAAGTAACTCTGGATCTTCTCGAATTGCGCCTGGGTGGTGATGGGGCCGGAGGTGGAGTCGAAGTCCGGGCCGACGCGCAAGGCCGCGACCTCGGCCACCAGCTTCTCGACGAAGCGGTCGTGGACGTTCTCCTGCACCAGCAGACGGGTGCCGGCGCAGCACCACTGGCCGCTGTTCCAGGTGAAGGCCGTGGTGGCGCCCTTGGCGGCGGCGTCGAGGTCGGCGTCATCGAAGACGATATTCGCCGACTTGCCGCCCAGCTCCAGGGTCAGCGGCAGGATGCGCTCGGCAGCGATGCGGCCCAGTTCCTGACCCGCGGTAATGCCACCGGTGAAGGAAATCTTGCGCATCAGCGGATGGCGCGCCATCACCGGGCCGATGACGCTGCCCTTGCCGACGACCACGTTGAACACACCGGCAGGCAGGCCGGCTTCTTCAACGGCGATGCGGGCCAGTTCCACCAACGAGGCGGAGGTGTGCTCGGAAGGTTTGGCAACGACCGTGTTTCCGGTGGCCAGGGCCGGTGCAATGGCGCGGGCGGCCTGATGCAGCGGGGCATTCCATGGCAGGATCGCACCGATCACGCCGAAGGGATCGCGGCGGGTGTAGACGTGGTAGTTGGGGCCCTGGTTGATCACTTCGCCGTCCATCACGTTGACCAGGCCGGCGTAGAACTCGAAGTACTGGGCGGTGAGGTCCATCAGCGTGGCCATCTCGCGGCCGGGTTTGCCGGTCTCGGCGCTTTCCAGCTTGCCCAGGCGGTCTTCGCTGCGACGCACGATACGCGCCAGCTCCACCAGGATGCGGCCACGCTCGGAAGGCCGCATGTCACGCCAGGCCGGCAGGGCGTCCTGGGCGGACTGGATGGCGAGCTCCACTTCCTGCGGGCCGCTGTTGGCGACCTCGCCGAGCTTTTCGCCGGTGCGCGGATCGAACTTGTCGACGTAGCGGCCTTCGACAGGCGCCAGGCTGCGCCCGCCGATGTAGCTCTCAACTTTCAAGAACATGCTTCGAGACTCCTCAATTCAAGGCCCGGATCATGATCGGGTGCCATTCTTGTTCGTCGACCCGGGCGCAGGGGGCAGGTTCGGCCTTCGGCTGTGTGCCTTCAAAGGAATTTTCAGCCATCAAGACTTGAGAAAACCTCAAGCGATAGAGTGCCTGGGACGCACGCATTTCCTGGGCTATCGCTTGATTTAAAGTCAAGTGTACTGGGCGGAAATCTCGCTTCACCGCCCCTGCGTGACACTGCATCTTGCTCGCTAACCAGAAGAGAACGCCTTCGGGCGATCAACAACAAAAAGTGTGCTCACGGGAGCGATGCAATGACTAACGACAATAGTGCGATTGGCGGCCTCATGCCGGATTCCATGTCTGCCACGGGCCAGGCTGATACCGGCCGCAAGCTGAACCGGACCGAGAAAAAGGCCATCGTGGCCGCGACCCTGGGCACCATAGTCGAGTACACCGACTGGGTGATCTACGCCACGTTCTCGTCCATCCTCGCCAAGCAGTTCTTCCCGGCCGGCAACAGCCTTACCGCGCTGCTCTCGGTACTGGCGGTGTTCGCCGTGGGCTTCCTCATGCGCCCCATCGGCGGTGCGGTGCTCGGTGTGTTCGCCGACCGCTATGGCCGCAAGAAGGGCCTGACCCTGTCGATCCTGCTGATGTCGCTGGCCTCGCTGGTGATCGGTATCTGCCCCAACTACGAGAGCATCGGCATCGCCGCCCCCATCATCCTGGTCCTGGCACGCCTGACCCAGGGCTTCTCGGCCGGTGGGGAATTCGGTTCCGCCTCGGCCTTCCTGATCGAATCGGCACCGTCTGATCGGCGTGCCTTCGCCGGCTCCTGGCAGTGGTTCGCGATCAACGCCGGCACGCTGGTGTCCTTCCTGCTCGGCTTCGTGCTGGCCTCGGTGGGTAGCGACACGGCCCTGGAAGACTGGGGCTGGCGTGTGGCGTTCATCATCGCTGCGCTGATGGGCGTGCTCACCCTGTGGATCCGGCTGTCGGTGAAGGAAACCGAGGTGTTCAAGTCCCGCGTGGCCAAGAAGGCGGTCGAGAAGCGCCCGATCCGCGACATCTTCACCACACACCGCAAAGACGTGTTGCGGGTCATCGGCGTCGCCATGGCGGGCAACCTGCTGAACTACGTGTGGATGGTGAGCTACCCGTCCCAGGTTCACCTGGTGACCGGCATGTCGATCCGCGAGACTTTGCTGGCCGGGGCCATCGCCGTGAGCGTGTCGCTGCTGCTGATGCCGCTGGTCGGCATGCTGGCCGATCGCATTGGCCGCCGCCCGGTGCTGATCGCCTTTGCCGCCGCGTCCATCCTCTGGGCCTGGCCAAGCTTCGGGCTGCTTTACCAGGGCATCAGCCTGGCCGAGGTGGTGCTGCTACAAACCGTCTCCATGGTTATCCTCACCGGCTTCGGCGCTGCCTCGGCCGTAACCATGGCCGAGCAGTTCCCGGCCGAGGTGCGGGTCACGGGCATCGCCTTGCCCTATGCGCTGTCGGTCACCCTGTTCGGCGGGACTTCGCCCTACATCATGACGGCAGCAGCGGGCGCGGGTTATGGCCATCTGTTCTGGGTCTACGTCGCTGCGGTGAGCCTGGTGAGCCTGGTGGTCTACATCCGCATGCCGGAGATGAAGGGGCAGCCGCTGCGCTGATCGCGCTGGCGGACAGAGAAAGCCGGGCCCGACGGGCTCGGCCTCAAGCCGGATTGTCTGTAGGAGCCCGGATGAGATCCGCGATGCCCCCTTATCGGGGCCATAGGCTAGTCCACGTCCTACGAACGTGGGAAACCGAATACGCCTTACGCCTTCTGCGGCACCCCCTGCCACTTCGCGCGCAGCACCAGCGCAATGCCGCCCAGCACTGCCAGCGAAACCAGCGCCAGGCGCAGGCTGATGGTTTCGCCCAGCAGCAACGCGCCGCCAAGGGCCGCGAGGACGGGGACGCTGAGTTGCACGCTGGCGGCCTGCAGGGCGCCGAGGCCGGGCAGGGCGCTGTACCAGATGGCGTAGCCGATGCCAGAGGTCAATGCACCGGAGAGCAGGGCGTAGACAAGGCCTGGCAGGTCCAGGGTCAGTTGGCCGATGAAGGGCAGCAGGAGCAGGGCGGCGAATGGCAGGGCGCGGATGAAGTTGCCGGCGGTGGCCGCCAGCGGCAGGCCGGCCTGGCGGCCCAGCAGGGTATAGACGCCCCAGGCCAGGCCCGCGAGCAGCATCAGCAGCCCGCCCACCAGGGGCGGTGCTGTGGCGCCGGGTAGCAGCAGCACCACCAGGCCGCCCGTGGCCAGGGTGAAACCCAGGGCCTGTCGAGGGTTCAGGCGCTCGCCGCGCAGCAGGCCGAAAACCACCATGCAGAGCTGCACCGCACCGAACAGCAGCAGCGCGCCGGCCCCGGCATCCAGCTGCAGGTAGGCATAGGAGAACGCGGCGGCGTAGACGAACAGCGCCAGCGCGGCACGCCAATTGCCGGCGCTGGCCAGGGGCGTGTGACGCAGTCGCAGCAACAGCCAGAGCATCAGCGCGCCGGAGGCGATGCGGATGGCCGTGAAGCTCACCGCGTCGATGGCGGTTTCCTTCAGGGCGAGTCGGCAGAGCAGGGAGTTGCCGGCAAAGGCCAGCATGGCCAGTGCGGTGAGCAACAGCGTACGGGCGGCAGGCATGGCTGTCCTTAGGGGGATACCCGTTGGTTCAACGGCGCAGATAGGCGGTGAAGTCGATATCGCTGGCTGAGAGGATGGCCTGTACACGGTTGTGTACGTTGAGCTTGCGCAGGATGGCCGAGACGTGGGCCTTCACCGTGGTTTCGGCGATGTCCAGGTTATAGGCGATCTGCTTGTTCGACTCGCCCTTGGTCATGCGTTCCAGTACCAGGAGTTGCTTGCGGGTCAGCGCCTGCAGCAGTTCCGGTGGAATGCCGGCATCTTCATGGTGGCGGCGAGGCGAGGTCTTCTGGGTACGGATGATGTCGGACGGCAGGTAGACATTGCCGTTGAGAATCTGCTCGATGGCGTCGGTCATTTGCGCGCGGGGCGAGGATTTGGTGATGAAGCCCACCGCGCCGTAGGTGATGGCCTGCAACACCACCTGCTTGTCCTGCTCGGCGGAGACGATGACCACCGGCACGGTGGGGGCTTCGTTGCGCAGGTTGATCAGCCCGTTCAGCCCATGCATGCCGGGCATGTTCAGGTCGAGGAGGATCAGGTCCAGGTCGTCGTGCTCCTGGGTCAGGGCCAGGGCGCTGTCCAGGTCAGCGGTCTCCATCACTTCGCTTTCCGGAAATCCATCGCTGATGACGTTGTGGATGGCTTCGCGGAAGAGCGGGTGGTCATCGGCAATCAGAATCTTGTACACGGCCTTTCACCTCGTTGTTTTCATTATGGTGCGGCAGGCCCGGGCGTGCCCGGTCAGGGGAAGGGCACGGGACGGGCGGGCTTCATCGCGGACGCTCTGTACTTTTATAGGCAGCTATTACAGACCAGTGCCGCTGCTTTTGGAATTCGACGTTGAGAGGGGGAAAGCAGTACCAAAGTAGTAGATGGCACTATTCCGGTGCAGTGCCGGCATGGGCGCAGAGAACCTGGAAGTCGGGCGTGGACAGGCAGGCTCTGGCCGAACGCAGCACGCCACTGTGCACATCGAAGGACAGCTGGAAAGTAGCCAGCACCGGCAGGGTGGTCGTGGAACCACTGGCTGCTCATGGTCGTATGGTAATGGCTCGCCTGAAGTGCGTTTACCCCGCCTTGCGAAGGGCCGCATGCTGGGGGTTGAAGCTCAGAAGCGCAGCCAGGGCGAAGAGAAGTGTCAGCCCCAGGCACACGCCGATCGCCAACCCGTTGAGGCGCTCGTACAACGCGAAACGCACCATCTCCACGGCGTGGCTGAAAGGGTTCAACGCGCAGAGCCAATACAGCCACTCGCTGGCCTCGCGCATCTTCCACAACGGGTAGAGCGCCGAGGACAGGAAGAACAGTGGGAAGATCACGAAGTTCATGACCCCGGCGAAGTTCTCCAATTGGCGGATGCCGTTGGACAGCAGTAGCCCAAGGGCACTGAGCAGCAGGGCTGCCAGCAGCAATGCCGGGAGCGCCGTCAGCAGGCCAAAGACCGGCGGCTGTACGCCGTAGAGCCAGGCGATGGCAAGGAACGCATAGACCTGCAGCAACGACACCAGCGATGTGGCCAGCAAGCGGGACGCCAGGAGAAAGGGGCGGGGCAGGGGGCTTGTGAGCAGCAGGCGCATGCTGCCCATCTCGCGGTCGTAGACCATGGATAACGAGCCTTGCATGCCGTTGAACAGCAGGATCATGCAGGCCAGGCCCGGGACTATGTAAGTGTCGTAGGTGATGTAAGTGTCGTAAGGCTCGATGATGGCAATCCCGAGCGCCGCGCGGAAACCCGCAGCGAACACCAGCAGCCAGAGCAGCGGACGCACCAGGGCGCTGAGAAAGCGTGTGCGTTGCAGCACGAAACGCAGCCATTCGCGCAGCAGTATGCCGCGCAGGCATTGCCAGTAGGCGGCGAGCATATCGAGGCCTCCGGGGCTTTTTGTGGGGGCGATTTCAATCGCAAAGCGGGCCGAAGGGCCGTCATTGGGAGCCGATGGGGACGGCTGCGCCGTCCTTTCGCGAATGAATTCGTCCCCACAACTTGGGTCGCGTCCTTGCTGGGTCATGCCGTTAACCGCTCGAACGCCGCCGCCACACCGCCTTCGCCGAGGCTCGCGGCCTCGCCGTCGGCCACCAGCCGGCCCTTCTGCAGCACCAGCAGGTGATCGGTGGGTTGCAACTCGTCCAGCAGGTGGGTGGTCCAGAGCACCGTCACGCCTTGCTCGCGGCACAGCTGGCGTACATGCCGGTTCAGCCCGTCGCGGCTGGCGGGGTCCAGGCCGGCGCTGGCTTCATCCAGCAAGAGCAGACGCGGCTCGTGGAGCAGGGCGCGAGCGATTTCCACCCGTCGGCGGTGGCCTCCGTTGAGCAAACGCACCTTGTCTTTCCGGCGTGGGCCCAATTGCTGGCGCTCCAGCTCGCGCTCGATGCGCGCATTGGCCAGCCTGCCGGGCAGGCCATGAAGGGCGGCGTGGTAGCGCAGGTTCTGCTCGATGCTGAGGTCCAGGTCCAGGGTGCTCTGCTGGAACACCACACCCAGTTTCGCCAGGGCCTTGCGTGGTTCTCGGCGCAGGGAATGGCCGCAGACGCTGACCTCGCCCTGTTGCAGGTCGTACAGGCGGGTGAGCAGGGCGATCAGGGTTGACTTGCCGGCACCGTTGGGGCCAAGCAACGCTGTGAAGCTGCCTGCGTCGAGCTCGAACGCTACCTGCTCAAGGGCGCGCCGAGGGCCGTAAGAGAACCCTACTCCGGCCAGTTCCAGGGCGCTCATGGGGTCACCACCACGCCCCAGGGGTAACGGCCGACCTTGATCGATTTGGCCACCTTGAGGCTGTCGATATCGATCACCGAAACGTCGCCGCTGATGCCGTTGGTGGCCAGCAAGCGCTTCTCATCGGGAGTAAACGCCAGGTGCCACACGCGCCTTCCCACCAGCAGGTAATCGAGTACCTCATAGGTCTTCGCGTCCAGCACCGCCACATGGTTGGCCGGGCCCAGGGCGACGAAGGCGTACTTGCCGTCGCGCGTCAGCTTGACCCCGACTGGCTGCACCTTGTCGGCATGCACGCCCTTTACCTGGAACTTCAGCACCTTCTGCACCTGACGGCTGGGCACGTCGACGACCGTGACCGTGCCGCCGATCTCGGCCGAGGCCCAGAGCAGCTTGCCATCCGGGCTGAACTCCACATGGCGCGGGCGCTGGTCCACCAGTGTGTTGTCCACCAGTTGCTGGGTGGTGGTGTCGATCCAGTGCAACATGTTGGTGGTTTCGCTGGTGTTCACCGCCCAGTTGCCGTCGGGGCTCACGGCCATACCCTCGGGCTCCACGCCGACCTCGATCTGCGCCAACACCTGCTCGCTCCGAGTGTCCACCACTGTCACCAGGGCGTCGTCCTCATTGGAGATGTACAGCCAGCGGTCATTGGGGTGCAGAGCGAACTGCTCGGGGTCGGCGCCGGAGGGCAGTTCCTTGACGATCTTGCGAGTGGCCAGGTCCATGACCTGCACCGTGTCCGAATCGCTGGCGCAGATGTAGAGCAGCTTGTTGTCGCTGGACAGTGCGAGGCCGCGTGGGCGTTCGCCGACATCCAGGCGGGCGGTGACCTCCAGGCTGTCCAGATCGATAACGCTGACGTTGTTGTCTTTCTCATTGGATACATAGGCAGTGGCGGCCAGGGCCTGGCCTGCGAGCAGCAACAGGGCGGAGCCGATGGCAGTGGCAAGGGGGGCGGGCATGGCGGTTGTCCTTCTTGTTGTTGTCAGTCGGCTGTGGCGAACCGGCGGCACGTGCTTTCGGGGCGGTCGAAGCCGAGGCTGTCCAGTTCGCTGACCGGGTGCAGAAAACCGTCCTGGGGCGAAGTGCTCACCAGGGCGCGGGGGTGGACGAGGGGAATGGGTTGGCGCAACTGGCCATCCCAGTCTCGGTAGCTCAGCTTGCGTCCCTTGAAACCGTCGAGGGGCAGGTCGGAGGACAGGGCGAGGGTGCGGATCGCCCCGGCATCGGCACTTTTCAGGCGGGTCACGGCGCTGGCAATGCTGCGCACGGCAATCCAGGCGGCGAAATCACGGTCGTTCATCCCGCGTCCTGCCAGTGCCTCGAAGCGCTTCTGCAACTGGGCGGCACCGTAGGTTTCCACTGTCTTGTGCCAGCCCGTCGGGGTCAGACCCTGGGTTCCGGCCACCGGGCGCGGGTACCAGGTGTTGTAGGGGAGGTATTCACCGAAATCACCGCGCTCGTCGGCCACCAGTACCACGTCGTACTCGCTGGTTTGGGTGAACAGCGGCATTTCCGCCTGGGCGCTGCGGCGCTGGTCGTTATCGAAGGCCCAGGGTTTCTCGTCGACGATCTTTGCACCAAAACGCCCGGCTGCGCGGCGCAGGGAGCTTGCGTAGGCCAGGTCGTCCGAAGTCTGGCCGATCACCAGCAGCCAGCGCTGCCAGCGGCGCACGGCGAGGAACTGTGCCAGGGCATCGGCCAGCATCGCGCGATTGGGCAGGCTGTGCAGCAGGTTGGCGCGGCACTGCTCGCCGCGCAGGTCGTCCGCAGGGCTGCCGGCGTTCAACAGCAGGCTGTCGGGGAGGGCGTCTGCCAGTTGCAGCACCTGCCCGGCCGGAGCATTGACCACGAACAGCCGCAGTCCCTGTTCATGCAGTGCCCGAGCCCTGGACAGCAGCGCCTCGGGCGTCGGGCTGGGGTTCGCGTCCAGTTGATAGTGGTGCTTGAGGAAGCGTCCGGTGCTGTTGCTGTCGGTGATGGCCAGTTCGGCGCCGCGCAGGCCCGCATCTTCCGGCTCGGGAATCACGTTGGATAACAGCGGGCCGCGCGTGGGCTCCCAGGCCAGGTAACCGATGCGCACCTCCAGGCCTTCATCGGCGCGGATCTCGGTGGCAAGCAGGGCGGCGCTGGACAGGGCCAGCAGATAGGCCAGGCCATGGAGCAGGTAGTGGCGCATTGCAGGGCTCCTTCGAACGTGGAGCCAGCATAGGAAGCGGGAGACGCGCGGAAAATATGCAGAAAGTACCGGTCGGGCGGTACCAAGGTAGTAGAAACCCATCCGTCGATCAGCCCTAGCATGGCAGCACAATAATCAGAGGGAGTTCGCGCCATGCGCATCCTCAAGCATCTGCTGTTGCCTGCGTTGTTGATCCTCAGCCTGCTCGGTTTCGATCGGGCCAGGCCTGCCGACGACCACCAACCGACGGGTGTGCCTGAACAGCGCATTCCCTGGCTGCAGGAGTGAGGCCGGCCATGTCCGCGCTATGGCGCATCAACCTGCTGGTGACCCTGTTCTTCGTGCTGGTGGGGACGGCCAGTCTGGCCCTGCTGCTTCGCCAGGCCGGGCAGGACGTGCGCCGTGAACTGGTGGCCGCCGAGGCGGTGGTCGAGTACCTGCGTGAAGCGGCCCTGCGTGATCCTTCTGCGCTGCAACCTCACCTCACCAGCAACTTGCGCCATGTAAAGGTTAACCGCCCCGACCAGCCCACTGCCGAGCCGACGCCAGGTCCGCTTCAGCGCTGGCTGGCGGACTGGCTCTATCCCATGGCGGAGACCGACGGCCAGACCTTGCGGCTGGCCGATGGCAGTCGCGTACGAATCAGCGTCGACCCGCGCGACGAAGTGGACGAGATTCGCGACTCCCTGAAACAACTGCTGGCTCTGTTCGGCATCGCCCTGGGCCTCAGCCTGCTGGCCATCCGCTGGGCGGTACGGTGTGGCTTGCGGGTGCTGGATGAATTGCTTGGCGCCTTGCAGCAAGTGTCTCGTGGTGATTTGCAGGCGCGCCTGCCGCTGCACTCCACGGCCGAGTCCCGGCATCTGGCCGGCCACTTCAACCAGATGGCGTCCTCCCTGGGACGGGTCAAGGCGGAGAACGCCGAACTTACCCGGGCACTGCTGGCGTTGCAGGAGCGTGAGCGACGGCAACTGGCCCAGGCGCTGCACGACGACCTCGGTCAGTACCTCGCCGGGATTCGAGCCCAGCTCTTCCTGCTGCGCAGCGTGACCGGTCAACTGCCAGTGGTGAATCGAACTGCCCTGGCCCTGGAGAGCAACTGCCAGCACCTGCAGGACGGTTTCCGCGCGCTGGTCCGAGATCTTTACCCGGTGATGCTGGAACGCCTGGAACTGGCCGAAGCCATTCGCCTGCTCGGCCAACAGTGGCAGCAGACCCATGGCATCGCCTGTCACATGCAGTTGGCTGAGGACCTGCCGCCGATTTCCGGCGAAGCCAAGGCCCATCTCTATCGACTGCTGCAGGAAGCGCTTACGAATGTGGTGCGCCATGCCGAGGCGAGCGAGGTGCGGGTGCGCCTGCGCGCCGGCGGGCGAAGGTTGCGCCTGGTGGTGCGGGATGACGGACGCGGCGCCGAGCGCCTCGATGGTGGTGGCATCGGCCTGCGTTCCATGCGCGAACGTGCCCGCTGCCTGGGAGGTGAGCTCAGATTGCTGACGCGTCCCGGCGCTGGCCTGGTGCTCAGCCTCAGCCTGCCCGTGGAGGGGCTTGGATCATGAAAATCCTGCTGGTGGACGACCATGCCGTGGTGCGCCAGGGCTATGCGGCCTTGCTTTGCGCGTTGCTGCCGGAGGTGCAGGTCAGCGAGGCGGGCAGCGGCGAGGACGCCCTGCAGAAGGTGCAGGAGGAGATTCCCAACCTGGTCATCGTCGACGTGGGGCTGCCCGGCATCAGCGGCCTGGAGGTCACTCGCCGGTTGCGCCAGCGCTTGCCGCAGTTGCGCGTGCTGTTCTTCAGCATGCACGACGAACTGCCCCTCGTGCGCCAGGCCCTGGACGCCGGCGCTGCCGGTTACATCACCAAGAGCTCGCCGCCAGAAGTGTTGCTGGAAGCGGTACGGCGCATCCTTGCCGGCCATCCCTATATCGAACAGCCGCTGGCTACCCAGCTGGCGTGCCATCAGACCGATGACCCGCGCTTGCGCGGCATCACCCAGCGCGAGTTCGAGATATTCGTCATGCTCGCCCGTGGCCTGCCTTCTCGCGAAATCGCCGAGCGCCTGTGCATCAGCGGCAAGACTGTGTCGAACTACCTGACTCTGCTGAAGAGCAAGCTGCAGGTGGAATCCCATGCAGAGCTGGTGCACCTGGCGATCGATACCGGTGTTTTGCGGGTAGGGCCGTAGGAGAGGGGCCGCTTCGCAGCCCTTGGTGAATGAATTGGCTCTGTCTGCATTACGTGTTGCAAGAAACTGTATTGCCTGTAGGAGCTGGCTCTTGGACCGATGGTAAATCTCGTGCAACAGCTAACGCAGACATAGCGATTGAAATCGCCCCACAGAAAACCTACACACCTTCAGTGCTGGGCTGGGGCGCTCAATCCCACCCGCTCGGGCAACCCGTGCAGCCTTCCATATTGGTCTCCTGAAAGGTCGCATAGTGCTTGCGGGTGCCAGTAAGGTCGGCGTTTTCCAGGTTTGCCTGACCGATCTTGGCTTCCTGCAGGTTGGCGTCGCGCAGGTCGGCGTCCATGAGGTCGACCTTGCTCAGCCAGGCCATTTCCAGGTCGGCGGCCTGGAGCTTCACCCGGTGCATTTTCGCGCCGGAAAGGCGGGCGAATTCCAGGTAGGCCGCGGAGAGGTCCGCGCCCTGGAACTGCGCGGCCTGGGCGAACATTCCCCAACCTTGCACGGCCACCATGCGGCTGTTGCTGAGGTCCGCCAGGCGCAGGTTGGTCTGTTGCAGGCTTGCCCGGGTCAGGTTGGCGCCGACCAAGCGGGCCTTTTCGAGGTTGGCCAGGTCAAGGCGGGCATGACGCAGGTCGGCGCCTTCGAGGTTGGCGCCGGCGAGGTCCATCTTGCCCAGGTCTTGGTTGGCCAGTTGCGCGCCCCGCAGGTCGGCGCCGGGGCAGCGGCTTTCCGGGGCGATGCGGCAACCGTTGATCACCAGGTCGGCGTCGTCGGCCAGGGCCAGGCTGCCAGCTACGAGCAGGGCGAGCGGCAGATAGAGGTGCAGGTTGTTCATGGCAGGTTTCCGAAGGGAGGCTTGAAAGGAAGCCGGGGCGCTAGGCCCCGGTCCGTCAGTCAACGCTGCGCTGTCTTGTCCCAGCTCGGCAGCTTGAATACCCAGAAGGAACCACCCTGGGCCACCGGCTTGGTCAGCTCGGCCATGTCGCCGCCCCAGAGGGGCACCGCGCCGCCGTAGCCCACGGTCACACCGATGTACTGCTCGCCGTCCTGCTCCCAGGTGATGGGCGGGGAGACGATGCCGCTGCCGGTCTGGAACTTCCACAGTTCCTTGCCGTTCGTGGCGTCGAAGGCCTTGAGGAAGCCGTCGCCGGTGCCGGTGAACACCAGGTTGCCCTTGGTGGCCAGCACGCCAGCCCAGAGCGGCAGACGCTCCTTGTGTTCCCAGGCCACTTTGCCGGTGGTGGGATTCATCGCCCGCAGGATGCCGACGTGGTCGTCATACATGCGCTTGATACGGAATCCCTGGCCGAGGTAGGCCGAGCCCTTCTTGTAGGCCACTTCTTCGGTCCAGTAGTCCTCTTTCCAGTGGTTGGCCGGTACGTAGAACAGGCCGGTGTCCTGGCTGTAGGCCATGGGGTTCCAGTTCTTGCCGCCGAGGAAGGGCGGGGAGACTTCAACCGTCTTGCCGTGCTTCTGGCCAGGCTCCGGCAGCGGCGGGCGCTGGCCCGGATTTTCCACCGGGCGGCCGGTCTTCAAGTCGATATGGCTGGCCCAGGTGATGTTGTCGACGAAGGGGAAGGCGTTCTGCAGCTTGCCGTTGTTGCGATCCACCACGTAGAAGAAGCCATTGCGGTCGGCGTGGGCGGTGGCTTTTACGGTCTTGCCGTTCTTGTCCTTGTAGTCGAAGAGCACCAGTTCGTTGTTGCCGGAGAAGTCCCAGGCGTCGTTAGGCGTGTGCTGGTAGAACCACTTCACCTCGCCGGTGCTCGGGTCTACGCCGACCTGGCCGGAGGTGTAGAGGCTGTCGAAGTCCTTGGGATCGCCACCATCGGCGGTACGTGCCCAGCCGTTCCAGGGCGCCGGGTTGCCGGCACCCACAACGATGGTGTTGGTTTCGGGATCGAAGCTGGCGCTCTGCCAAGGCGCGCCGCCCCCGTGGCTCCAGGCCTCTTTCTTGCCGGTGGGGGAGTTCTTGTCGTCCGGCCAGGAAGGCGCCTTGATGTCGCCAGTGGGCGTACTGTCCTTGCCGTTCAGGCGACCCATGTGTCCCTCGACGAAGGGGCGCATCCACACCTCTTCGCCGGTGTCCGGATCGCGGGCGAAGAGCTGGCCCACCACGCCGAATTCGTCACCCGAGCTGCCGTGCACCAGCAGGACCTTGCCACTCTTCTGGTCTTTCACGATGGTCGGTGCACCGGTCATGGTGTAGCCGGCACCGTGTTCGCCGAACTTCTTGTTCCAGACCACCTTGCCGGTCTTCTTGTTCAGGGCGACCACGCGTGCATCCAGGGTGCCGAAGAATATCTTGTCGCCATAGATGGCCGCACCACGGTTGACCACGTCGCAGCAGGGGCGAATGTCGTCCGGCAGGCGGTGGTTGTAGGTCCACAGGCGGTGGCCGGTCTTGGCGTCGAGGGCGAAGACGCGGGAATAGGAAGCGGTGACGTAGATCACCCCGTCGCTGATGATCGCCTGGGACTCCTGGCCGCGTTGCTTCTCGTCGCCGAAAGAGAACGACCAGGCCGGCGACAGCTTGAACACGTTGTCGGCGTTGACCTTGTCCAGCGGGCTCCAGCGCTGGGCATGGGTGCCCAGGCCGTACTGCAGCACGTCACCGGTCGTTTTGTGGTCGTTGGCAATGTCCTCCCAGGTCACGTTCTGGGCGATGGCGCCGCCGGCGGCGGCCAGGCCGCCGACGAGAAGCAGGCAACGGATGGCCGTGGAAAGCGGGCTGGCAGGGGAGGGTAGCGATCTTGTTGTCATCTTTGCGATTCCCATAGTCGATGGATACGGGGCCAGCTGCTGGCCCGGCGTTTCGAATGGTGGAATTCGCGCTGTCGTCTTGATACGGAAAATCACCCGCGCATGTCGGGAAAACTTCCCAGCCCGGGCATGACTTGGCATTGCTGCCAAAGCCCTTGCCGATACGTTCCGAGGCGTTACGACCAACGAAGGTTGCCGTGACTACGACCAAGGTATCGGTCGCTCGATACCAAGGCGCTACAGCCAGATGAGGTCTCAGGTCTTAGCCTGACAGATAGGGAAACCCGCAAGAGGATTCCATCATGATCGTCATCAAGCACCTTCTGTTACCGCTGCTGCTGATCTGCTGCCTGCTCGAGTTCGAACTGGCCAGGGCCTCCAGCGACCTGGTCCGCCCTGCCATCGACCTGCCAAATCAACGTTTCTCCGTCCCGGCATCCACTCCCGCAGCCGACTGATTGGTCTCGACTCTCCCGCCTCCATAACACCCGTCTTGCTGGTGAATGACCTGGCGTCGTTCGTCAGCAAGCTCGCGCCTGCATGCCTGATGGCGCCAGGGCATTCGTCCGCATGCATCCACCCGCACTACTACCAAGGGAGGAAGGGCAAGCCACCAAAGCAGGATGGGGGCGTCCCCGGGGGCTTCCTAACATGTCTCCACAGCGCTCCCCACGGAGCGCCGCCTTGCCCAGCAGCTCTATGAGGATGTACGTGATGAACAACAACAGCGCACTGCGCGGCCTCGCATTCCTGGCCGGCCTGACTCTCAGCGGAATGGTCCTGGCCCATGGCGACGTGGTGCCCCAGGCCGTGAACACCGAAGGCCTGGAGGCACTGGGCAAGGAGTGGCGCGACGAGAACCCCTACCGCGCGCCCTATCCCCAGCATGACCTTGCCGTCGAGATCGGCTCTTCGGCGTACAACCAGAACTGTGCTCGCTGCCATGGCCTGGAAGCCAAATCCGGTGGTATCGCCCCGGACCTGCGCTACCTGGAAACCGATGCCAGCGGTGACGAGTGGTTCAAGGAGCGGGTGATCAACGGCGCGGTGCGCGACGGTGCGGTGTACATGCCGAAGATGGCCGAGTTCCTCAGCCAGGAAGCCTTGTGGGCCATCCGCACCTACCTGGAAAGCGTGCATGTGGACGAGTGATCGCCATGCGCCTGCTGGTCTTATTGTGCTGGCTGCTGTGCCTGCCACTGGCGCAGGCACAGGTGCGGCCCTATGACGACATCGTCGACTCCGGCTTGCTCCGGGTGGCTGTCTACGAGCGCTTCGCGCCCTATAGCTTCAGGGAGGGCGAGCAGGCGCGTGGTGTGGATGTCGACCTGGCCCGCGCGTTAGCCGACGGCCTCGGCCTGAAACTGGAGCTGCTCTGGGTCACCCCTGGCGAAAAGTTGGATGATGACCTGCGCAACGTCATCTGGAAGGGCCACTACATGCGCCCCGGCGTGTTCGCTGACGTGATGCTGCGGGTGCCCTATGACCGTGATTTCTCGCAGAAGCGCAATGACGTGGGCGAACTGGCTAACGAGCAGGTGGTGATGTTCGGCCCCTACCAGCGTGAGCGCTGGCAGGTGGTTTACGACAGCCGCCGTCTACCCGAAGTGCCAAGCATCGGCGTGTTCCAGTTCCACCCGATTGGCGTGGAACTGGAGAGCGTACCGTCGTTCTACCTCACCTCGGTGCTCGCAGGTCGGCTGTCGCGCAACACCCATCACTATCCGGGGCCTGCGGCAGCCTTCGAGGCCATGCGCAAGGGCGAGGTGGATGCGGTGATGGCCTTGCGCGGTGAGCTGGACTGGCTGAAGCATCAGGCCCACGATCCGCGGATCAAGGACGCCGACAACGCCTACCCCAACCTCGGCCAGCCCGACTGGGACATTGGCATGGCGGTCCACGAGAGCAACCGCCAGTTGGCCAATGCCCTGGAGGAAACCCTCGACGGCATGGTGCGCGACGGTCGAATGGAGAAACTCTATGCGGCCTACGGCCTGCGCTATGAGTTGCCGGGGCTCTATCAGGACGTTCAATAGGCGGAGGTGCGGGATGCACAGGTGTTCGTTCCGCCTCGCTGAACCACTGCCGCTATGATCCGAGCCGCAGCGCCAGCCACCGCTACCCGAAGTATGAAACAGACCCCCTGCCGAGGGTGGATCGCGCAAAGGATTGACATCCCGCCGCCTGAAAGCGGCTCCGCGCGCGCAGCGCCCTCTCCTTCGGAAGAGGGCCGGGTGAGGGAGGCTACACCAGCTCCGCGTGCTTCAACTCGCTCTTCAGGTAGGCGTAGTAGATCGGCGCTGCCACCAGCCCCTGCAAGCCGAAGATCGACTCGAACGCGAGCATCGCCAGCAGCAGTTCCCAGGCCCTGGCGCTGATCTGGCCGCCAACGATGCGCGCGTTGAGGAAGTATTCCAGTTTGTGGATGGCAATCAGGTAGCCCAGGGCACCCAGCGCGACCCAGAGGGATACCGAGAATCCAGCGATGAAGATGAGCGTGTTGGACATCAGGTTGCCGATCACCGGCAGCAGGCCAAGGATGAAGGTCAGCAGGATCAGCACCTTGGTCAGTGGCAGGTGGATGTCCATCAGCGGCAGCACCACTGCGAGGAAGATGCCGGTGAGGGTGGTGTTGACCAGGGAAATCTTGATCTGCGCGAAGACGATGTTGCGGAAGGCGGTGACCAGCAGTGCCATGCGCTCCAGCAGCAGGCGGCTGAGCGGACGCAGGGTCTCGAAATTGGGGATGGGCTGCAGGGCGATGATGGCGCCAAGGATCATGCCGATCAGCATGGTCACGAAGGTGTGTGCCGCGCCCTTGCCCAGCAGTTGCAACTGGCCGACGTGGGCACGCAGCCATTCCATCAGTTCGCGGCGCAGGTCATCGGCGTTGGCCGGCAGGTAGTTCTCGATGGACGCCGGCAGCTGCGCCCGCGCCTGCTCGGTCAGGAGGATGAACTTCTCCAGCAACTGGCCAGGGTTGTGGACTTCCTGGGTCACTACGCCGGCGATCCATACGAAGAAGAGTGTCAGCAGGCTCACCACCAGCATGCCCAGCAAGGCCACCGCGAGCCAGTGGGCGCGGCGGCCACCGGGAATGACCGGTTGCAGGCGGGGTGCCAGAGTGACCACCAGTTCGTAGACCAGCAGGCCGGACAGCAAGGAAGGCAACAGGTGGAACGGCAGCACCAGCAGCAGGCCGATGAGCGCGATGGCCCAGCTGGCCAGGAGCAATTGACGATCTGTGAAGAGTTGCATAGGTCCCGGGGGCCTTGGAAAACGAAGCAGGGGCGGCAGTCTGCCAGTGGGAGGCGCTGCCGCACAATCGGCAGCTGAAGTATGCAGGGACGTGGCGGTATTGCTACCAACGGACGAGGAAAATCCGCACTGTGTCCAATTGTTGGCCTCACGTGGCAAACCAAGAATTTGCGGCAGACCGGGAAAATTTCCCGGATCACAACAACAAGCCCGCAGAGGTAGCCGCAAATGAAGCTCGCCACACCCCACCAGCCTTTCGCCCGGACGCTGCTGTGCGTCGCCATGATGCTCTCGAGCAGCCTGGCCCTGGCCGGCGTCACCGACGAAGACATCCTTGCCGATGCCATGTCCACCGACCAGGTGGTGACCAATGGCCTGGGCTTGCAGGGCCAGCGCTACAGCACCCTGGATGACCTCAACAGCAACAACGTGCAGCAACTGCGTCCCGTGTGGGCGCTGTCTTTCGGTGGCGAGAAGCAGCGCGGCCAGCAAGCCCAGCCGTTGGTGAAGGACGGTGTGATGTATGTCACGGGCTCCTATTCCCGGGTGTTTGCAGTCGACGCGCGCACCGGCAGGAAACTCTGGCAGTACGATGCCCGCTTGCCCGACGGCATCATGCCCTGCTGCGACGTGATCAACCGTGGCGTGGCGCTCTACGACGACCTGGTGATCTTCGGCACGCTGGACGCCAAGCTGGTGGCCCTGAACAAGGACACAGGCAAGGTGGTTTGGCGCAAGACCGTCGCTGACTACAAGGCGGGCTACTCGATCTCGGCCGCGCCGCTGGTGGTCAAGGGCAAGTTGATCACTGGCGTCGCCGGTGGCGAGTTCGGCGTAGTGGGCAAGATTGAGGCCTACAACCCGAAGAACGGCGAGTTGCTCTGGACCCGTCCGACCGTGGAAGGTCACATGGGCTACGTCTACAAGGACGGCAAACAGGTCGAGAACGGTATTTCTGGCGGCGAGGCCGGCAAGACCTGGCCGGGTGATCTTTGGAAGACCGGCGGCGCCGCTCCCTGGCTGGGCGGCTATTACGATCCGGAGACCGATACCCTGCTGATCGGTACCGGCAACCCCTCGCCGTGGAACTCCCACCTGCGTCCGGGTGACAACCTGTACTCGTCTTCGCGCTTAGCGCTTAACCCGGAAGATGGCTCCATCAAGTGGCACTTCCAGACGACCCCGCACGATGGCTGGGACTTTGACGGCGTGAACGAGCTGGTGTCCTTCAACTACCAAGACGGCGGCAAGACCGTGAAGGCTGCCGCCACCGCCGACCGCAATGGCTTTTTCTATGTACTGGACCGCACCAACGGCAAGTTCATCCGCGGTTTCCCTTTCGTTGACCAGGTGACCTGGGCCAAGGGGCTGGACAAGGAGGGCCGCCCGATCTACGACGACGCCAAGCGTCCTGGTGCGCCGGGCGCCGATGGCAAGCACGGCAGCTCGGTGTTCGTGGCACCGTCCTTCCTCGGCGGAAAGAACTGGATGCCCATGGCCTACAGCCAGGACACCGGCCTGTTCTACGTGCCGTCCAACGAGTGGGGCATGGACATGTGGAACGAGAACATCGCCTACAAGAAAGGTGCGGCCTACCTGGGCGCCGGCTTCACCATCAAACCGCTGAACGAGGACTACATCGGCGTGCTGCGTGCCATCGACCCGAAGAGCGGCAAGGAAGTCTGGCGCTACAAGAACTACGCGCCGCTCTGGGGCGGTGTGCTCGCCACCAAGGGCAATCTGGTGTTCACCGGTAACCCTGAGGGTTACCTGATGGCATTCGACGCCAAGTCCGGTAAGAAACTCTATGAGTTCAATACCGGCTCCGGTGTGATCGGTTCGCCCATCACCTGGGAAATGGACGGCGAGCAGTACGTCTCCGTGCTCTCCGGCTGGGGCGGTGCCGTGCCGCTCTGGGGCGGCGAGGTGGCCAAGCGCATCAAGGACCTGAACCAGGGTGGCATGCTCTGGACCTTCAAGCTGCCGAAAGAGGCGGTGGTCGCCAAGCGGTGATGCGCAGCAAGGCCCGCTCCGGCGGGCCTTGTCTTGTTCATGTAGGCGTACCGCAGGATGGGTGGAGTCCGCGAAATCCATCGACCACCCAAGATGGGTTTCGCTTCGCTCTATCGCATCCTACGCAACTGCACGGGTTGCCCGGACGGTGAGTGATCCGGCTACACCCACGGTTCTACGACCAAGGAACCATGTCGCCTGACGGCGATTCGCCGCTTAATACCCGAAAACAATGACAACAAAGGGACAAGCGATGCGCTACTGCCTGATCCACAACCTCCTGATTATCGTCATCGCCGGTGTAATGGCCTTTACCGGCCTGCCGCCCTGGCTGGGTGTCCTCCTTCTGCTGCCCGTACCCTGGCTATTTCGACCGAAGACGATGGCCGCGCAGGCCAATGCGGAGGAGGGCGCCGACATCGCACGGCTGACCCGCGACCTGTCCCGCAGCACCAGCCACAACGCCCTGTCCGCCGCCGGGGTCGCCTGGTCGGTGGACCGCCTGGCCGAACGCCTCAAATCCCAGTTGCAGGCCGCCGAGCGCATCGTCGGCAGCGCCGAGGTGATGATCGCGACCGAGGCCGCCACGTCCGAACTCAGCCAGCAGGCCTTCGCCGCCGCCCATGGCGCACGTCAGAGCAGTGATGAAGGCCGCGAGGTGCTGCATCAGGCGATAGCGCTTATGCACCAGCTCAGCGCCCGTGCCAGCGCCAGCCGCGAGCTGATTGCGGCCCTTAGTCAGCGCAGCGAGGAAATTCAGCAGGTGGCCCAGGTCATTCAGTCCATCGCCAGCCAGACCAATCTGCTGGCACTGAACGCCGCCATAGAGGCCGCGCGGGCTGGGGAGCATGGCCGGGGTTTTGCCGTGGTGGCGGACGAGGTGCGCGGTCTGGCCGGGCGAACCGCCAGCGCCACCGGCGAAGTGGGGCAGATGGTGGCCGACATCCAGCGGCAGACGATGCTGGTGGTGGAACAGATCCAGCAGCTTTCCACCGATCTGGATGCGGGCGTAGGGCAGGTGGAGCTGACTGGCCACCAACTGGAAAAGATTGCGGGCCTGGCCGCCGCAGTGGAAGGGCAGGTGGACGAAATCGCCCGAGGCGCCCGGACCAACCGCGACCAGCTTGCGGGCTTGTTCGAGGCCGTGGGGCAGATGCGCAGCGACCTGGGTGTCAGTGATGAGCAGACCCGCCGCCTGGCTGATGCCGCCAGCCAACTGGAAGCACAAGCAGAGACCATCAGCGAACGCCTGGCCGAAGTGGGCCTGGATGACTACCACCAGCGGGTCTACGACCTGGCCCGGCAGGGCGCGACGTCCATCGCCGAACGTTTCGAGCGGGATGTGCGGGACGGCCACATCAGCCTCGATGACCTGTTCGACCGTCGCTTCCAAGTGGTGCCCGGCACCTACCCGCAGAAATACAGCTCGCGCTTCGACCGCTACACCGACCAGGTCCTGCCGGACATCCAGGAGCCGCTGCTCGAACGACATGAGGGCCTGGTGTTCGCCATCGCCTGCACCCAGGAGGGCTATGTGCCCACCCACAACCTGGCCTTCAGTCAAGCGCCCAGCGGCGACCGCGAGCAGGACATGGCACGCAGCCGCAGCAAGCGGATGTTCAGCGACCGCACCGGCATCCGCTGTGGCAGCCACCAGCAGCCGCTGCTGCTGCAGACCTATACCCGTGACACCGGCGAGCTGATGCACGACCTCTCGGTGCCGATCATCATCCACGGGCGCCATTGGGGTGGCTTGCGCCTGGGCTACCGGCCCGAGCAGGCCGCTGCGACACCGGCTCCGCGCAAGGGCGCTCTGGCAAGGGCCTGAGGACGGGCCAATTACTACCAAATGAGGAGGGTGTCTGTGCCATGGGCGCATACCGGGGAGTGCAGGGCGCTGACTAAGATCGATCTACAACCTGCCCAACCGGGTGGGCACCGACCAGAGAGAGCAACGCCATGATCTATGCACAACCCGGCACTCCGGGCGCCATCGTCAGCTTCAAGCCGCGCTACGGCAACTTCATCGGCGGCGAGTTCGTACCGCCGGTGGGTGGCCAGTACTTCACCAACACCTCCCCCGTGAATGGCGAGGTGATTGCCGAGTTCCCCCGTTCCGGCGCTGAGGATGTCGAGAGGGCGCTGGATGCCGCCCACGCCGTGGCTGACGCCTGGGGCAAGACCTCCGTGCAGGACCGTGCGCTGATCCTGCTGAAGATCGCCGACCGTATCGAACAGAACCTGGACGTGCTGGCCGTCACCGAAACCTGGGACAACGGCAAGGCCGTGCGCGAGACCCTGAACGCCGACGTACCGCTGGCCGCTGACCACTTTCGTTACTTCGCCGGCTGTATTCGCGCACAGGAAGGCAGCGCCGCCGAGATCAACGAGCACACTGCTGCCTATCACTTCCACGAGCCGCTGGGCGTGGTCGGGCAGATCATCCCGTGGAACTTCCCGCTGCTGATGGCCGCCTGGAAACTGGCCCCGGCGCTGGCTGCCGGCAACTGTGTGGTGCTCAAGCCTGCCGAGCAGACCCCGCTGTCGATCATGGTGCTGGCGGAGATCATTGGCGACCTGCTGCCGCCTGGCGTGCTGAACATTGTCCAGGGCTTCGGCAAGGAGGCCGGCCAGGCGCTCGCCACCAGCAAACGCATCGCCAAGATCGCCTTCACCGGCTCCACCCCGGTGGGTGCCCACATCCTCCACTGCGCGGCGGAGAACATCATTCCGTCCACCGTGGAACTGGGCGGCAAGAGTCCGAACATCTACTTCGAAGACATCATGCAGGCCGAGCCCGAGTTCATCGAGAAGGCGGCCGAAGGCCTAGTGCTGGCCTTCTTCAACCAGGGCGAGGTGTGCACCTGCCCGTCGCGCGCGCTGGTGCAGGAATCCATCTACCCGGCGTTCATGGCCGAGGTGATGAAGAAGGTCAACGCCATCAAGCGTGGAGACCCGCTGGACACCGACACCATGGTTGGTGCCCAGGCCTCGCAGCAGCAGTTCGAGAAGATCCTCTCCTACCTGGAAATCGCCCAGCAGGAAGGTGCCGAGCTGCTGGCCGGCGGTGCGGCCGAAAAACTGGAGGGCGGCCTCGCCAGTGGCTACTACATCCAGCCGACGTTGCTGAAGGGGCACAACAAGATGCGCGTGTTCCAGGAGGAAATCTTCGGCCCGGTGGTGGGCGTTACCACCTTCAAGGATGAAGCCGAAGCCCTGGCGATTGCCAACGACACCGAGTTCGGCCTGGGCGCTGGCGTCTGGACCCGCGACATCAACCGCGCCTACCGCATGGGCCGTGGCATCAAGGCCGGGCGCGTGTGGACCAACTGCTACCACCTGTACCCGGCCCACGCCGCGTTCGGTGGCTACAAGAAGTCCGGCGTCGGCCGTGAAACCCACAAGATGATGCTCGACCACTACCAGCAGACCAAGAACCTGCTGATTAGCTACGACATCAATCCGCTGGGCTTCTTCTGATCTACGATTGATTCGGTGGCGCGCAGGTTCGGGCGCCACACTCCCTTTGTCGATGATGCCCTGCCAGCGGGACTGCGCACACGAATCCCATGCCCGCCAGGGTTTACTCGCAACGCGGCTTCGGCCGCGTTTTTTCTTGGCGACCCTGTAGGAGCCAGCTTGCTGGCGAGCGGTGCCACGACCTTCGCGAGCAAGCTCGCTCCTACACAGCTAGCTCGGCCTGACGCATGGCCTGCCGGTCCCCAAAAGCCCTACCAAATCACGAGCGTATCTCCTCCGAAAGTACCATTCGGGCCTCTCCGGCCTGGTGATTAACTGGACTTGCCGGAATCCTCCGGCGCCATAACAAGAGGATGGCTCCATGTGGACTAAACCCGCCTTTACCGATCTGCGCATTGGTTTCGAAGTGACCCTGTACTTCGCCAACCGCTGATCCGCATCGCCCCGGCCCTGCCGGGGCCCCCGCCCAGGGCTATTCCCATGCATATCCAGATTCTCGGCTCGGCCGCCGGTGGGGGTTTCCCCCAGTGGAACTGCAACTGCCACAACTGCCGTGGCGTGCGCAGCGGCAAGGTCCGCGCCCAGCCGCGCACCCAATCTTCGATTGCCATCAGCGCCAACGGCGTCGACTGGGTACTGTGCAACGCCTCGCCTGATATCCGTGCCCAGCTGGAGGCCTTCCCGCCACTGCAGCCGGCGCGCCGTGTGCGCGACACGGGTATTGCGGCGATCATCCTGATGGACAGCCAGATCGATCACGTCACCGGCCTGCTCAGCCTGCGCGAAGGCTGTCCGCACCAGGTCTGGTGCACTGAGATGGTCCACCAGGACCTCAGCACTGGCTTCCCGCTCTTCACCATGCTCAGTCACTGGAATGGCGGGCTGGCATGGAACCCCATCGACCTCGCCAGCCCAGGCTTCGAGATTCCCGCCTGCGCTGGGCTGCGCTTCACCGCGGTTCCCTTGCTGAGCAGTGCGCCGCCGTATTCGCCGCACCGGGGCAACCCGCACCCGGGTGACAACATCGGGCTGCTGGTGGAAGACCTGAATACCGGCGGCAATCTGTTCTACGCCCCCGGCCTTGGTCAGATAAACGAAACCTTGCGCGACTGGATGCACCGCGCCGACTGCCTGCTCGTGGACGGCACCCTGTGGCGTGACGACGAAATGCGCCATTGCGAGGTAGGCGACAAACTCGGCAGCGAGATGGGCCATCTGCCGCAGAGCGGTCCGGGCGGGATGATCGAGGTGCTCGACGGCATTTCGGGCCCGCGCAAGGTGCTCATTCACATCAACAACACCAACCCGATCCTCGACGTCGATTCCCGCGAGCGCGCCGAACTGGGCCGTCACGGCATCGAAGTGGCCTGGGACGGCATGAGCATCGAGTTGTAAGGGAGCCCGAGATGAACCAGACAGCCATGAGCCCCGCCGAGTTCGAGCAGGCCCTGCGCGCCAAGGGCGCCTGCTACCACATCCATCATCCCTATCACCGTGCCATGTACGAAGGCCGTGCCAGCCGCGAGCAGATCCAGGGCTGGGTGGCGAACCGCTTCTACTACCAGGTGAACATCCCGCTGAAGGACGCCGCCATCCTGGCCAACTGCCCGGACCGTAATACCCGCCGCGAATGGATTCAGCGCATCCTCGATCACGACGGTGCCCCCGGCGAGGAAGGCGGCATCGAGGCCTGGCTGCGTCTGGCCGAGGCCGTCGGGCTGGACCGTGAGCAGGTGCTGTCCCAGGAACTGGTGCTGCCGGGTGTGCGCTTCGCCGTGGACGCCTACGTGAACTTCGCCCGCCGCGCGAGCTGGCAGGAGGCCGCCAGCAGTTCCCTGACCGAGCTGTTCGCGCCGCAGATCCACCAGTCGCGGCTGGACAGCTGGCCGCAGCACTATCCCTGGATCGACCCGGCCGGCTACGACTATTTCAGGAAGCGCCTGAAGGAGGCGCGCCGCGACGTCGAGCATGGCCTGCGCATCACCCTCGAGCACTACCGCACCTTTGATGCCCAGCAGCGCATGCTGGAGATCCTGCAATTCAAGCTGGACGTGCTCTGGAGCATGCTCGATGCCATGAGCATGGCCTTCGAGCTGGAACGTCCACCGTTCCACACGGTGACCCGTGAACGGGTCTGGCACCGGGGGATTGCCCTATGAGCGACTTCGACATGCATCAGGTACCCAACCTGCGGCGGGGCTTCCGCCTGCAATGGGAACCGGCCCAGGGCTGCCACGTGCTGCTGTATCCGGAAGGCATGGTGCGGCTTAACGAGAGTGCGGGAGAGATCCTGCGCCTGGTGGATGGCCAACGTTCGGTGGCGCAGATCGTCTTCGACCTGCGTCGGCGTTTCCCCGACGTACCCGGCCTGGACGAAGACATACTGGCGTTCATCGAGGTGGCCCATGCCCAGTTCTGGTTGCAACTCGAAGCCTGAAACCCAGCCGGGGCCACCGTTCTGGCTGCTGGCCGAGCTGACGTATCGCTGCCCGCTGCAGTGCCCGTACTGCTCGAACCCCCTCGACTTCGCGAAACAGGGCGAGGAACTGACGACCGCCCAGTGGATCGAGGTGTTCCGCCAGGCCCGCGAGCTGGGCGCGGCACAACTCGGCTTCTCCGGTGGCGAGCCGCTGGTGCGCCAGGACCTGGAAGAGCTGATCCGTGCCGCGCGGGAGCTGGGCTACTACACCAACCTGATCACCTCCGGCATCGGCCTGACCGAGGCGCGCATGGCGGCCTTCAAGGACGCCGGGCTGGACCACATCCAGATCAGCTTCCAGGCCGCCGATGAAGAGGTGAACAACCTCTTGGCCGGCTCGCGCAAGGCCTTCGCCCAGAAGCTGGCCATGGCTCGCGCGGTGAAGGCCCAGGGCTACCCGATGGTGCTGAACTTCGTCACCCATCGGCACAACATCGACAGCATCGGGCGAATCATCGAGCTATGTCTGGAGCTGGAAGCGGACTTCGTCGAACTCGCCACCTGCCAGTTCTACGGCTGGGCCGAACTGAACCGCGCCGGCCTGCTGCCGACCCGCGAGCAACTGCAGCGCGCCGAGCGCATCACCCATCAATACCGGGAAAAGCTGGCGGCACAGAACCACCCCTGCAAACTGATCTTCGTCACCCCGGATTACTACGAAGAGCGCCCCAAGGCCTGCATGAACGGCTGGGGCAATCTGTTCCTCGACATCACCCCGGACGGCACGGCGCTGCCTTGCCACAGCGCGCGCCAGTTACCGGTGCAGTTTCCCAATGTGCGCGAGCACAGCCTGCGTCACATCTGGTACGAGTCCTTCGGCTTCAACCGCTTCCGTGGCTACGACTGGATGCCCGAACCCTGCCGGTCGTGCGACGAGAAGGAGCGGGACTTCGGCGGATGCCGTTGCCAGGCCTTCATGCTGACCGGCGATGCCAGCAACGCCGATCCGGTCTGCGCCAAGTCGGCGCACCACGGCAAGATACTGGCGGCACGGGAAGAAGCGGAGCACGCTGCCAAGGCCCTGGAGCAACTGACCTATCGCAATGAGCGCACCTCCAAGATTATCTGCCGCGCTTGAGTACCGTCCTTTTGGTTTCTGGGACAGTGACTGGAGCGCGGAACGTGCCGTGGCGGCGAGCCGTGACTTCGCGGAGCTGCGCTGGGGGCCTGCGGGGCTGTTCTGGAGCCGGTTCGACCCCGCGGATGGCCGTACCACGCTCTGGCGCTGGCAGGCAGGCGTAGCACGGTGCCTCACGCCCGCCGCCTTCTCCGTGCGCAGCCGGGTTTACGAATACGGTGGCGGCGCTTTCTGCTTGCTCGACGAGGGCGTGGCGTTCGTCAACGAGGCGGACCAGCAGATCTACGTCCAGGCGCTCTCCGGCGTGCCTGCCGCGCTGACCGGGAACCCGGGTTGCCGCTACGGCGATCTCTGGCCGGGTGAGCGGGCCGTACTGGCAGTGGAAGAAGACCGAGGCGTTCACCGGCTGGTGTCCATCGCCCTGGAGGGTGGGCACCGTCAGGCACTCGTCGAGGGGGCCGACTTCTACGCCGCACCGCGCATCAGCCCGGATGGCCAGTCCCTCGCCTGGATCGAATGGTCCCGTCCCGCGCAGCCCTGGACGCAAACGCGCCTGTGCCTGCGCCGACGCCAGGATTGCGAGTGGATGCCGATTGAAATCGTTGCCGGCGGGGAAGGTGGGGAATCCCTGCAACAACCGCGCTTCGACGACGAAGGCCGCCTGCACTGCCTCAGCGATCGTAATGGCTGGTGGCAGCCCTGGAGACTCGATGTGCAGGGGTGGCGGCCGCTTCCAGCGGTGCTGGCCGACCACGCGCCCGCACCCTGGCAACTGGGGGCCTGCAGCTATCTGCCGGAGACCGGCTTGAGGAGCTGGCTGGTCGACGGCCAGGGCTACCTGGCTGGCGGCAACGGCGTCCTGCTGGCAACCGGGTTCAGCCGCTTCCGCCAACTCGCGGCGGATGAACGGAATGACTACTGCATCGCCGCCGGAGCGCAGAGCGCCAGCGCCGTGCTGGCCATCGACCGGGATAGCGGTGCCGTACAGGTGCTGGCCGGCGGTGAGTGCGGGCTGGCGGAAGAAGAAGTCTCCACCCCCCGGCCACTGCGCTTTGCCGTCGGGGCAGGGGAGTGGGCCCATGCGTTCTTCTACCCACCCCACAACACTCGCTACCTTGGCCCCGAGGGTCAGTGCCCGCCGCTGCTTGTGTTCTGTCATGGCGGACCGACTTCGGCCTGCCACCCCGTGTTCGATCCACGTATCCAATTCTGGACCCAGCGTGGCTTCGCCGTCGCCGACCTCGACTATCGGGGCAGCAGCGGTTACGGCCGTGCGTATCGCCAACGCCTGGCCGGTGCTTGGGGCGAAGTGGATGTGGAGGATGCCAAGGCTCTGCTTGACCATCTGGCCGGACAGGGGTTGGTGGATCGGCAGCGGGCCTTCATCCGGGGAGCCAGTGCCGGCGGCTTCACCACCTTGCTTTCCCTGGTCGGGGACACGCCCTTCCGTGGTGGCGCCAGCCATTACGGGGTGAGCGACCCACTGGTACTGCGGGAGAGGACCCACAAGTTCGAGGCCGATTACCTGGACTGGCTGATCGGTGACCCCGAACGGGATGCCGAGCGTTACCGGAAGCGCACGCCAGTATTGAGGGCCGGCGAGATCGGTGCGCCGGTGATCTTCTTCCAGGGCGGCCGGGACGCGGTGGTGGTGCCGGAGCAGACCGCTGCCATGGTCACGTCGCTACGCGCGGCCGGGCGGCAAGCGGAGTGCCATGTCTATCCCGAAGAGCAACACGGTTTTCGCCGGGCTGCGAACCTTGCCCATGCCCTGGAGGCCGAGCTGGGGTTCTATCGAGGCTTGCTGTGCCAGGCAGCAGAAGACATGCATTGGCTATAGGGACAGCGCCCAAGGTCTGATTGAAATGACCGGTGAATGAAGTAGGCTGGTTCCTACTCACCTCATAACTACAAGAAAGAGCTGCTTGATGCGTCACGATATCAGTCTGCTTCGCAAGTTCGTTTCTCCCGAAATCATTTTCGGCGCCGGCTGCCGGCACAATGTTGGCAACTACGCCAGCACGTTCGGCGCACGCAGGGTCCTGGTGGTGTCCGACCCCGGGGTACAGGCCGCCGGTTGGGTCGCCGACGTGGAAGCCAGCCTGCAGGCCCAGGGCATCGACTACTGCCTGTATACCCAGGTATCGCCGAACCCACGTGTGGAAGAGGTGATGCAGGGGGCCGAGGTCTACCGCAGCCTGGGGTGCAACGTGATCGTCGCCGTGGGCGGCGGCAGCCCCATGGATTGCGCCAAGGGCATCGGCATCGTTGCCGCCCATGGCCGCAGCATTCTCGAATTCGAAGGGGTGGACACCCTGACGGTGCCCAGCCCGCCGCTGATCCTCATCCCGACGACCGCCGGCACCTCGGCGGATGTGTCGCAGTTCGTGATCATTTCCAACCAGCAGGAACGGATGAAGTTTTCCATCGTCAGCAAGGCGGTGGTGCCGGATGTATCGCTGATCGACCCGGAAACCACCCTGAGCATGGACCCCTTCCTGTCCGCCTGTACCGGGATCGATGCCCTGGTCCACGCCATCGAGGCATTCGTCTCCACGGGCCACGGTCCGCTCACTGACCCGCATGCGCTGGAGGCCATGCGCCTGATCAATGGCAATCTGGTAGCAATGATCGCCAACCCCCAGGACATCGCCCTGCGCGAGAAGATCATGCTCGGCAGCATGCAGGCGGGCCTGGCATTCTCCAACGCCATCCTCGGCGCCGTGCATGCCATGTCCCATAGCCTGGGCGGCTTCCTCGACCTGCCCCACGGTCTGTGCAACGCGGCGCTGGTGGAGCATGTGGTGGCTTTCAACTACAGCGCCGCGCCGGAGCGCTTCAAGGTCATTGCCGAGACGTTTGGCATCGACTGCCGTGGCATGACCCAGAATCAGGTGCGCCAGCGTCTGGTGGAGCACTTGGTGGCACTGAAGCATTCGGTGGGTTTCCACGAAACCTTGCGCCTGCATGGCGTCGGCACCTCGGATATTCCTTTTCTCTCGCGCCACGCCATGCACGATCCCTGCATCCTCACCAACCCGCGCGAGTCCAGCCAGCGGGATGTCGAGGTGGTGTATGCCGAGGCCCTCTGACGATCAACGGGATGCCCTGACCGGGCTGCTGGGGCTCGGCAGTCATTCCGCGCGCAAGAGCCACTACCCCGAGCTGCTGGCCCGCCTGGAAGAGCTGGAGACCGAACGCAATCGCTACAAATGGCTGTTCGAGCACGCGGTGCACGGCATCTTCCAGGCCAGCCTTCAGCAGGGCCTGCGTGCCGCCAACCCGGCGCTGGCCTGGATGCTGGGTTATGACTCGCCCCAGGACTGCCTGTTCTGCCTGACCGACCTGGGTAGCCGCCTGTTCGCTGGCGGTCCCGAGGAACTGGCCGCTATCCGCCAGTCGCTGCAGCGTGAGGGTGGCTTGTTCGGCTACGAAACCCGCCTGCTGCGCAAGGATGGAAGCCATGTGGACGTGCTGATGAACCTGCTGCTAAAGCCGGATGAGGACGATCTGGTGGAAGGCTTCGTCGCCGATATCACCGAGCGCATTCTCGCCCAGCAGCGCCTGCAAACCCTTAATGACGAACTGGAGCAGCGCGTGCTGGAGCGCACTCGCGAACTCCAGGCCCTGAACGAACAACTGCGCGAGGCACGGGACGCGGCAGAGGCCGCCAACCTGAGCAAGGACAAGTACCTGGCGGCGGCCAGCCACGATCTGCTGCAACCACTGAATGCGGCACGTTTGCTGGTTTCGACCCTGCGCGAACGCCAGCTCCCGGTATCTGAGAGGCAACTGGTGGAGCGGACTCACCAGGCGCTTGAGGGGGCCGAAGACCTGCTGACCGACCTGCTGGATATTTCCAAGCTGGACCAGAGCGCGATCAAGCCGGATCTGGATGTCTATACCCTCGACGAGGTTCTGGCCCCCTTGGCCTCTGAGTTCCAGAGCGTCGCCGATGCGGCTGGCCTTGGGCTGCGGGTGCGCATCCCGCGCCTGTGCATCAATACCGACTTCCGTCTGCTGACGCGCATCCTGCGCAACTTCCTCAGCAATGCCTGCCGCTATACCGAACGAGGGCGCATCCTGATGGGCGCGCGGCGCCGGGGTGATCGGCTGCGGCTGGAGGTATGGGACAGTGGCCGGGGCATTCCGGCGGACCAGCTGGAAGCGATCTTCCTCGAGTTCAACCAGCTGGACGTGGGTCGCGCAGCCGAACGCAAGGGCGTCGGCCTGGGCCTGGCCATAGTCGACCGCATCGCCAGCATGCTGGGGTATCGGGTGGCGGTGCGCTCGCAGTTGGGGCGCGGCTCGGTTTTCAGCATCGAAGTGCCCGTGGCCCAGGCGCATGCTGCCGTGCGCGCTACCGTAGAGACGCGGCCCCTGGCTGGCGACCCGTTGCCCGGCCAGCGCCTGCTGGTGGTGGACAACGAGCCGGACATCCTCGAAAGCATGTCGGCGCTGCTGGGGCAGTGGGGTTGCGAAGTGCTGACGGCCACCGACCTGGCCGGCGCCCTGAAGGTACTGCAGGACCAGGCGCCGGACCTGATCCTGGTGGATTACCACCTGGATCACGGCGTCGTCGGTTGCGATGTGATCCTGGCCCTGCGCCAGCGCTTTGCCCGGGACCTGCCGGCGGTGATCATCACCGCTGACCGCAGCGACCAGTGCAGGCGCACGTTGCAGGACCTGCGGGTGCCCCTGCTCAACAAACCGGTCAAGCCGGGCAAGCTGCGCGCGGTGATCAGCCAGTTGATCGGCGCGGCAGACTGACGGCTAAGCCTTGGTGCATTGCGAGCCCGGACCGGCAGATCCTGATCGAGTTCCCAGCGCCTTCCGCTAGTTGATCGCCTCATAGGGCAGCCCGACATAGTTCTCCGCGATGGTCCGGCGGCCGGCCTCGGAGCCGACGTAGTAGTCCAGCTCGGTCTGCTGCATACGTCGGCCGAAGGCGTCGGTGTCGGGGAAGCGGTGCAGCAGTGAGGTCATCCACCAGGAGAAACGCTCGGCCTTCCAGATGCGTCGCAGGCAGATGGACGAATACTGCTCCAGCAGGTCGGTACGGCCGTCGCCGTAGACCTTCACCAGGATGCGGAACAGGGTGTTCACGTCGCTGGCGGCCAGATTCAGGCCCTTGGCGCCGGTCGGGGGGACGATATGGGCGGCGTCGCCCAACAGGAAAAGGCGGCCGTACTGCATGGGTTCGACCACGAAGCTGCGCAGCGGGGCAATGCTCTTCTCGATGGAGGGGCCGGTGACGAGTTTCGCCGCGGTCTGCTCGGGCAGGCGGTTTTTCAGCTCTTCCCAGAAGCGCTCATCCGACCAGTCCTCCACCTTCTCGTCGGCCGATACCTGCACGTAGTAACGGGTGCGGGTGGGTGAACGCATGCTGCATAAGGCGAAGCCGCGTTCGTGGTTGGCGTAGATGAGTTCGTCGTTGACCGGAGGGGTGTCGGCCAGTACGCCCAGCCAGCCGAAGGGGTAGACCCGCTCGAACTCCTTGAGCACGCCGGCAGGGATGGATTTGCGCGACACGCCGTGGAAGCCGTCGCAGCCGGCGATGTAGTCGCAGTCGAGGCGGAGGGTTTCACCGTTCTGCTCGAAGGTGACGTAGGGCGCGGCGGATTTCAGGTCGTGGGGCTGGACGTTGGTGGCGTTGTAGAAGCTGCGCGCACCACAGGCGACGCGGGCTTCCATCAGGTCGCGGGTGACTTCGGTCTGGCCGTAGATCATCACCGTCTTGCCGCCGGTCAGGCCCTTGAGGTCGATGTGCTCGCGGCGGCCGTCGAAGGCCAGCTCGAAGCCGTCGTGCACCAGGCCTTCACGGTCCATGCGCTCGCTGACGCCGGCTTCGCGCAGCAGGTCGACCATGCCCTGTTCGAGCACCCCTGCGCGGATGCGGCCAAGGACGTAGTCCGGGTTCTGGCGTTCGATGATGACGTTGTCGATACCGGCCTTGTGCAGCAACTGGCCGAGGAGCAGGCCGGACGGGCCGGCGCCGATGATGGCGACCTGAGTCTTCATTGTTATTGTCCTCTTGAAGAGTTCCGGTGGCCGGCGCAAGGCAGTCGCGGCTCACCTGTAGTTTGGGTGCGCCTGTATTTTTTGTGGATCGCCATCGGCTTTGAAGGCAATATCCAACGCCTTTCATGGATTTTTCGTGGATTCATGCGGTTGGAGGTTCAATGACCAGACACGCCCACGCTCCGGTTCCGGTGTTCAAGCTCTATGGCGAAACCACCGCCTGGCCGACGCCGGACCTGATCCATTGGGAGTCCATCGAGTCGCGCAGCCGCCTGCATGAATGGGAGATCAAGCCGCACCAGCACGGTGACCTGGTGCAGTTGCTCTATGTGCGATCCGGCCGCGCCGAACTGGAAGTGGAAGGGCAGGTGAACCGGGTCGATTGTGCGTCGCTGCAGGTGGTGCCAACCCTGTGCGTACATGGCTTCCGCTTTTCCGACGATGTCGACGGCCATGTGCTGACCTTGGCGTTGCCGCTGGTGGAGCAGGTGGCCGGATTGCTGAACAGCCAGGCGCTGCTGACGCCTGCCTGTTTCGCGGCCGGTGACAGCCAGCCTTACCTGGACACGTTGTTCGAAGCCATCAGCCACGAGTACGCGCAACAGGCGCCGGGCCGCGAACTGATGCTGCAGTCGTTGATCAGCGTGCTGCTGGTGTGGATCGGCCGGCGCTCACTGGCGCAGTCACAGTCCGACGCGCAGCAGCAGGATCGGGGCAGGCTGCACCTGCAGGCATTCACCCATGAGTTGGAGCAGCACTTTCGCGAACACCTGCCCATCGAGCAGTACGCTCAGCGCCTGGGCATCAGTGCCGCCCACCTCAATGCCCTGTGCCGGCGCCTGGCCGGGCAATCGGCGCTGCAGATGATCAACCAGCGCCTGCTGCTGGAGGCCAAGCGTTGCCTGGTCTACACGGCGATGACCATCAATCAGGTGTCGGACAGCCTGGGCTTTTCCGAGCCGGCGTACTTTTCCCGCTTCTTCAAGCGCGGCACGGGACAGTCACCGAAGGCGTTCCGTATAGCCCGTTGAGTATTGGGGCGAATTCATTCGCTATGTCTGCGTTGGCTGTTGCGAGAGATTCATCATCGGGCCAAGAGCCTTGTGGGAGCTGGCTTGCCCGCGAAACGGGGCCATTCGCTGGCAAGCCAGCTCCTACAGGCAATGCAGCTCCTCGCAACACGTTTTCGCCCCTTCAGGTTCAAGAGCGTCCGACGTCAACCTTGATACCGCCGCGCGATCAGGTGATCGATGGACAGTACTCCAGGTCCCTGGCTGACCAGCAGCAGCAGGCTCGCGGCCCAGACGCCGTGGGTCGGGTAGGCGTCCGGGTAGACGAAGGTCTGGATCACCAGGGTCATGCCGAGCAGAGCCAATGCCGAGAAGCGCGTCGCCAGGCCGAGCAGGATCAGCAGCGGAAAGAAGTGCTCGGAAAACGCCGCAGCATGGGCCGCCAGTTCAGGCGAGAGCAACGGCAGCTTGTACTCATCGGTGAACAGCGGAATGGCCGAGGTGGACAAGTGGGGGATGCCCAGTTGGAAGGTGCCGTCCACCAGGTCGATGGCCAAGCCTTCCACCTTTGTCTGCCCGGACTTCCAGAAGATCGCGGCAATCGAGAAACGGGCGACGAAGGCCACCAGGCTGTACGGAACCCGCTTGCACAGCTCGATGGCCTGGAGCACCAGTTTCACCGGCAAGTGGCTGTAGTGGATCTGGAGGGTGGCGTTCATTGCGTCTGACTCCCGCAGTTGAGGGTGAACCGGGTGATGGCGCCGCCTGACAGAAGGCGTGCCAGGGTGGAAGCGAGATCGAAGTCGGCATCGATGACCAGTGCTGCGCCCACCGCTGGCCCGAGTGGGCTGCCAGCACCAAGGGCCTGGATGAATGCGCTGGCGCCGGGGCCGATCAGGCTGACTTCAACCTCCAGTCCGTTGCGCAAGACCAGTGCACATTCGGGCCGATCGGGGCTCACCTCGGCCAGTTCGAGCAGCCCCTGGTGGGCGGCCCAGAGTGAAGCGATGGCGTAGTCGGAGCGAATCACCGCCACTGAGGGATGCAGCCAGAGCTGCATGCCGGGCAGTCGTTCCGCGGCTGACAGGACAGCGGCAAGGCCGGCCCCGTCCAGGGGTGGCAGGTCAGCGGCGTGATAGGCGTGAACCTGCGCCAGCTCCAGCCGCGCCGTATCCGCCAGGTAAGGCAGGCTGTCGGCCGGCGGAAATGTCGCAATGAAGTCGGGGAACTCGCCTCCGTAGAACGCCAGAAGTGGAGACCGGGGTGGTACAGCTTGCACGTACAGGCGGGCCATGCCGGCGAAGAAGGGTTCGCCCACCAGTTGCCTGACGACCGGGAACGTGTCGGCCAGGGCACCGATCAGCGACGCCAGCACATTGTTGCGGTACACCGCGAAACGCCGTGCCGGGTCGGAGCCGTTCCGGGCATGTAGCCCAGTCGGGCAGGGCAGCTCCGGGTCGAGCAGGGCGCAAGCGAAGGCATTGGCGTTCATGCTGCTTTCTCCTGGCGCAGCAGCTGTTCGGCATAACTTGCTTCGCGCACGAGGGTCTCCAGCGGGGGGATGTCGTTGTCCCGTTCGATCAGGGTGGGCACTGGGCCCAGGCGTTTCAGGGTTTCGCCATAGAGGGCCCAGACGGCGGCGTCTACCGCGGAACCGTGATGGTCGATCAGCAGGCGCGCGCCGGCGGCGTCGAGATCCTCGGCAAAACCCGCCAGGTGAATTTCACCTACCGCATGCAGGGGCAGGGCAGCCAGGTAGGCGCTGACATCGCGGTTGTGGTTGACGCAGGACACATAGGCATTGTTCAGGTCCAGCAGCAGGCCGCAGCCAGTCCGTTTCACCACATCATTGATGAAATCGGCCTCGTCCAGGCTGGAGCTGTCGAATTCCAGGTAGGTGGCCGGGTTCTCCAGCAGCATCTGCCGCTGCAGATGGTCCTGCACCTGGTCGATGTGCCGGCAGACGCGCTCCAGGCTGGCCTGATCGTAAGCCAGTGGCAGCAGGTCGTTGAGAAAGATGTCGCCATGGGTGGACCAGGCCAGGTGCTCGGAAAAGGACGCCGGTTCATAGCGTTCGATCAGCACGGCCAAACGGTTCAGATGGGCGGTGTCCAGCGGCTGGTCGGCCCCGATGGAAAGGCCGACGCCGTGGATCGAAAGCGGATAGTCCTGGCGGATGAGCCCGAGGTAGTGGTGGAAGGGGCCACCCGCGACCATGTAGTTCTCGGCGTGGATTTCGAAGAAGCCCAGGCCGGGTCGGCTATCGAGCACATCCCGATGGTGCTGGGACTTGAGCCCGATACCGGCCCGCGCCGGCAAACTTCCGGCAGGAGCGTGGAGCGGTGAGGAGTGGGTCATGGTGAGTGCTCCCGCCGGTGGTGGTCAGCCCTTCTTCTCTTCCTTGAATTCCTGCAGTTGACCGAAGCCGGTGGGCGAACTGGGGGACGCGGTTTTCTCGCAGGTGCCGGTCGGTACGTACTTCCAGGCGTTGCCCTGGTAATCCATCTTCGCGGTGCCTGCGCAGGAGGTGCCGGCGCCGGCGGCGCAGTCGTTCTTGCCTTTCATGGCGATGCCGAAGCACTTTTCGTTGTCGGCGGCCTGGGCAGCCACAGGGGCCATGGACAGGCCGATGGCGGTGCTCAGGGCAAGGGCGAGACCGGTTGCGGATACGACACTGGCAGTCGAGGTTTTCATGCTTGTTCTCTCCGTTTCTGATGGGACGACTGGGGCAGGATGCCCTGGTTGGCGGGGCACGTCCGGTTGCCCGGGCGTTGCAAGTACCGCCTTCGAGACAGGAGACAAAGGAGGTCGGACCGCGTTACATCACGGCACGAGATTTTTTCCGGCATTGCTCTCCGGGCTGCGCCGCGCCGCCGCTTTTAGACGGGTGCGGCAGCGCCCTGATAGGCCGTCGCCACCATCGCCGTGTCCACATGATTGATGGTGGCGATGATGCGTTCGGCGTCGCACAGGGCCGGCGCCATGGCCCAGCGGTGGGTGCGGTCGTTACCGATGCGGAGCATGCCGGTGTGGCTGCCGAGATCGTTGTCTACCTCGGGGACGGGGTCGTAGAAGCCCAGGCTGTAGCGAAGGCGGCGGATATTCGCCGCCGTCCCGGTGAGGAACAGCCAACCGGGACGTGCGCCCTGGCGTTCGGCGTAAGACCTGAGCACGTCGACGGTGTCCAGATCCGGTTGCAGGCTGATGGAGTAGAGGAATACTTCACGGCCAAGACGCTCGCCGAGCAGCAGTTGAAGCCGGCGCAGGTTGGCGATCATGGCCGGGCAGCTGCCTTCGCACTGGACGTACATCATGTTGATCGCCACCACCTTGCCGCGCACCAGGTCGTCGTAAAAACGCAGCTGGCGGCCGTCATGGGTGTGCACAGGGACATTGGGCAAGCGACTGTCGGTCTTGCGCGTCGAGGATTGCGACATCGGGGCAAGGCTGTAACCCAGGGCGCCGCCGAGGGCGGCCAGGCCCAGCCCGCCGATTACCATGCGTCGAGTGTTCATGGCTGACCTCCCGGGTTCGATGATCCACTGGGAACCCTGCCGTCCACGGGCGACGGCCCACTGGTGTCGGTCTCGATGTCGAAGCGCGCCATCATGGCGTGGTCCTCGTGGATCAGGTTGTGGCAATGAAGGGGGTACTTGCCGAGGAAGTCGCGGAAGCGCAGGAACACCCGCACGGTCATGTCCTCGCCTATCACGTAGACATCCTTGCGCCCCTGTTCATGGAGCGGCACTGGCACGGCGCGACCAAGCACGGTCTTGCTGATGATCCGGCCTTCTTCGAAGTGAACGTGGATGGGGTGGTCCCAGCCGTCCTCGGGATTGACCAGTTCCCAGATTTCCGCGCTGCCCTGGCGAAGGCGTGCGTTGACCCGGTTGGGGTCGAAGAAGCGTTCGTTGATGGCCCACAGGCCTTTGTCGCGGTCGAACACCCAGCGCCGTATCGGCGCCGCGGCGATTTCCTCCGCGCTTAGCGGACGCAGTTCGCGGAGTCGGTCGGGCACCTGGCTGACATCGGCCTCGGGAGGCATGTGGTCGACGATGAACTTGAGCACCTGTACGCCGGGTTTGCGTACGTCCTTGGGTTGCCGGGTGTCTTCGGGTCGGTGTGTGAGGCGGTTGACCAGATAGAGCTCGGTACCCAGCGGATAGGCAGAAAAGTCGACCACTATGTCGCCGCGTTCGGCCACGCCCAACCGGACCCGGGTCTGATTCCGCAGGGGGGCCGGCAGCAGGTTGCCGTCATTGGCGATGTAGATGAAACGCTGGTCGCGGTTGCGGCGATCCACCAGATAGAACTCGTAGAAGCGGCTCGGTCCAGTGTTGAGTAGACGCAGGCGGTACTTGCGCGCGGCGACCCGGAGCACCGGTTCGATAATGCCGTTGACGGCGATCTTGTCGCCGAGCACACCCTCCGGGTTGACCTGGTCCCAGAACAGGAGGCCGTCGGGGGTGAAACGCTTGTCGCCGAAGCCCAGCGGATAGTCGTAGGGATGGCTGGGCAGGCGCAGTGCAGCGGGGTTGGGGTCGTGCTCGTTGCCGGAGTCGACGTCATCGAACAGCAGGTAGAAGCCAAGCAGGCCCTTGTAGACGTTGGGTGCGGTGAAATCCATGGTGTGGTCGTGATAGAAGAGGGTGCCCAGGGCCTCTCGCGGGTCGCCGATGCCGTTCTGTAACTCGTCGAAGCCCGCGTAGATATTGCCGTACAGGTGGTCGAGGTATTCCCCGGGGGCAGACAGTGTCGGCCCTGCCTTGGTGGCGCTGTAGAAGTCGCCGGGGAAGCCGTCGCTTTCCGATCCGCTATGGGCGTTGTGCAGGTGGGTGGCGATTTCCGGCGTGCCGAATCCCACGTGGTCGGCAGGCAGGCGATTGCGGATGCGTACGACTATGGGTTCGCCATAGCGCGCGAAAATTACCGGCCCGGGTGTCACAGCTTCCGCTTCGTTACCCTGGAAACCCCATATCGGCTGGCGCGGATAGGCGTCGTTGAACAGCCATTCCGGGTTCTGCCGAGCCACCAGTTCGTAGGTCACCCGCCAACCCAGTTCACCCCAGCGCTGGTGCGCCGCACGGCCGGCCTCTCCGGCCGCGACATTGGCCTGCTCAGTGGGCGCGGGGTCCAGGAGTACGGGTTGTAGCGGAGTGACCCGTTCCGGTAGTTCGAGGGTCCAGGGAATGGTAGGAGGGCTGGGCGGGATGACCGGAGGGGCTTCCTCGTCATCGTCGTCCTTGCCCAGGCTGGCCAGTGAGCGCCCTATCCAGGGGGCAGTTGCTGCCGCCGTGGCGAGCTTGAGGAACGTTCTGCGGGAATCACCGGACGCAGGATGGATGGGGTAGGGCCTGTTCATGGGACGCCTCCTCCCCCAAGTGATTCTTGTTATTCAGGGCACGGGGCGACGCAGCCCAGCACGCCATGCCGTCATGCCGTCATGGAGTGCTGGGCTTGTTGTCAGCTCTCCGATGATATCACTCTGAAATCGCGGGGAGTCAAAAGGCTGACGGTTGGCCAGGCACCCCCCATGGATCGGGCCCCCGGTGCGCTTCGTCGCGTCTCTGGCCCTCCTGTCAAAGGCGCCATCGCGGCGCCTTGACTCCTGTTCCAAGGCCACAAAACTGAGGCGGCAGGGTCAGAAAAAAAGAACTGCCGATACGCCAACACTCAGCCCTGAATCATCACTCTGGCAACAATGACAATTGCTTCGGCTAGGGGAGGCAGTCATGTGTCATTCAGTTGAGGTCAGTGGGCTTTACACCGCCGAAGGGAGCCGGCAACTCATCAATTATCCCGACGCTGATGCTGCGTTGCCGATTCACGACCCAATGCGTGGCGTGGTGTGGATTCCCTGGGGACGCCGCAGCCAGGAGCACGGTGAACTGCCGGTCACGGGCTGGCTGCTGGGGGGTGGTTCGCTGCCCGATGGCTGGGACCGATTCAGCCCGGCCACGGTGCTGGCGCGGGTGACGCGCTTCATGGAAATAACCCGCGAAGGCGAGCCATGCTGGTTCAAGGTGGAGGACGGCAAGTCGCTGCAATGCGTACTGCTGCGTCATGGTCACGAGCAGCGGGTGTATGTGGTCACCACCGAAACGCCCAACGAACAGCACCGCAGTTGGCCGCTGACGCGCGGACACGGTGGAAGGGGGCGGTTGCATCCGGCGTGAACCGTGGGGGTGAATTCATTGGCAAAGGGCGGTGCAGCTTCCCGCTTGGAGGCTTGCAGGCGGAGCTTCGGCCTGCTCAGTGAATGCCCTCGTGCAGCACGCTAGAGGCGTTCCGGCGCCGTTCTGTTTTAGTGAACACTTTCTTCTCGATTATTCGTTTTACGTGAATCGGTCGCTGCCTTACTTTCGCCGCAAGACTGATCGCGAGCCCTGATCGGCTCTCACGTACAACGAGGACAGCATGACTACGCCTGCCGCCATCTCCCGTAACCCCGCCACTGGCGAAGAAATTGCCCGCTATCCCTACCAGGATGCCGCTGCCCTGGAGGCCAGCCTGGCGTCCGCCGAGCGTGGCTTTGCGGTCTGGAGCCAATACAGCGTCGAAGCGCGCGGCGCAGTCCTGCTGCGTATGGCCAAGGCCCTGCGCGACAACGCCGAGTCCATGGCACGGATGACCACCACTGAAATGGGCATGCCGATCAGCCAGTCCCGTGGCGAGATCGAGAAGTGCGCCAAGCTCTGCGAGTGGTACGCCGAGTACGGCCCGGCGATGGTTGCCGACGAGCCGACCCTGGTAGAGGACGACAAGGCCGTGGTTGCCTACATGCCGCTGGGCCCGGTATTGGCTGTGATGCCCTGGAACTTCCCGATGTGGCAGGTGATGCGCGGCGCGGTGCCGATCATCTTCGGTGGCAATGGCTACGTGCTCAAGCATGCGCCCAACGTCATGGGCTGTGCCCGCCTGCTTGGGGCTGCCTGGGCCGAAGCCGGTCTGCCGGAAGGCGTGTTCGAAGTGATCAACGTCGAGCCGCCGCTGGTATCGGTCGCCATTGCCGATCCGCGTATCGCCATGGTCGCGGTGACCGGCAGTGTCGGCGCGGGTGCCGCCATTGCCTCCCAGGCTGGTGCGGCACTGAAGAAGTGCGTACTGGAGCTGGGCGGTTCGGACCCCTTCATCGTCCTGGCTGACGCCGACCTGGACCAGGCGGTGAAAGCCGCTGTCACCAGCCGCTTCAACAATGCCGGCCAGGTCTGCATCGCGGCCAAGCGCATCATCCTCGAAGCACCTATCGCCGAAGCCTTTACCGAACGTTTCGTGGCGGCTGTCGAGGCACTGCAGATCGGCGATCCGCAGGCTGACTCCACCTTTGTCGGCCCCATGGCGCGCTTCGACCTGCGCGACGAGCTGGACGGGCAGGTTCAGGCCACTCTGGCTGAAGGCGCGACCCTCTTGCTGGGCGGCCACAAGCTGGAAGGTACGGGCAACTACTACGCGCCCACCGTCCTCGCGGACGTGACACCGGACATGACCGCCTTCCGAAAGGAAATCTTCGGCCCGGTGGCGTCGCTGATCGTCGCCCGTGACGCCGAGCATGCGGTTGAACTGGCCAACGACAGCGAGTTCGGCCTGGGTGGCGCGCTCTGGACGGCTGATGCTGCCAAGGCGCAGAAGCTGGCTCGTCGCATCGTAAGCGGCGCCGTGTTCATCAACGGCTTCACCGCCTCCGACCCGCGCGTGCCGATTGGTGGCGTGAAGAAGAGCGGCTACGGTCGCGAACTGTCCCACTTCGGCCTGCGCGAGTTCCTCAATGTGCAGACCATCTGGCGCGATCGCGGCTGATCGACCGGGACGGATGAAGAAAGGGGCTGACTGGTTCAGCCCCTTTTTCATTTGCGATGCCCTTGGCGAATGAATTGGCTATGTCTGTATTACGTGTTGCCAGCAGATGCATTGCTCCTACAAGGCTCTCGGCGCGCTGGTGAATCTCTCGCAACGGCTAACGCAGAGCCAATTCATTCGCCCCCCCCACATCGCCAATTCGCGCGAATACCGGCAGGCCAGTCGCGTGACCCTTGGTCAGGTGAAACGTCCCGGTCAGGTCGCTGTGCTATATCCGGGAGTGAGCAAGGCATGGCACGTGCCAACCTCAAGTTGAGCTTTCCCGCCACGCCCGCGAGGCCTGCCGACCCCGTGGCCCCGGGCCTTCAACGGAGGTAGACCCCATGAGTTCCCTGCAATGCGTTCATCGCAACCACACCATCGTCGCCGACGTTTTCGAGCACCCGGGCATTCCCACGCCCTGGGCTGCCGGTTGTCACATCATCGCGCCTGACGGGCAGAGCACCCGGCGCATCGCCTTGCCGGTGAGGTATTCCTTCCTCGCGGAACTGGACAAGGCACAGCAGGCGTCCATCGCCCATGGCAAGTGGCTGGTGGATCAGTACCTGGACCAGGGGCGCGAGCTCTTCCCGAAGGTGGCCTGAACGCGCGGGGCAGGGAGGCCCCTTGTCTGACGCCATTGCGCCCCGATCTCTGAGGGGCGCAATGCCAGCGCGGACGATTTGCAAGGAGCCACTCCATGACCGATTGCCGCCATGACCCCGGCCTGGTCGGCGTCATATGGCTGCGGTGATCCTCAAGGCGCGGGCTATCTCGGCAGCCGGAAGGCCTGATCAGGCCGCATCATCACAAGGCTGGTGCTCGCGGCAAATCAGCTCGATGGACGGGCGGGCCAGGGGTTCCAGGGTCAGCCCGCAGAAGGGCTCCCCGTCCCGCTGCTGGTGGAAGCGGCAAGTCTTGCACAGACCGAAGCCCGGTACGTCCACCTGACGCTGGACGGTTCGCAACAGTTCCCCCAGCAACTCCTCCAGCGCCGCAGCGTTCGGCCCCATCTCGTCAAGGGCCTGGGTCAGAAATGCAGGCGGCGTCACCGTTGCCAGCAGCTCCCGCGCCGCAGGCGTCAGGTCCAGGTGCACGCTGCGCTTGTCCTGCAAGTCCTGGCGTTTCTCGATCAGCCCCCTGGCTTCCAGCGCCTTCAAGGATTGCGACACCGTGCCCTTGGTCAGCCCCAGGTATTCGGTGACGGCCAGCGGCGTGTCCGAGTAGTGGTTGCAGCGCGCCAGGTATTCCAGCGCACTGAGTTGAACGGGCTGCAGGTCCGCCAGCAGCGGGTGCTCGCGGTGCCAGATGCGCATCAGGCTGGTCAGTCGTTCAAACAGATCGAATAGGGTGGTCATGTTCACCTCCTTCGATAAATAGTATCGAGTAAAAACTATATTGACAAAGGGGTGTTCGCAGGTAATCTGGGTAACGTATCGATTCGATACCAAATTAACCAGGAGACCGAAAATGACTACCGCTCGCTACTACCACGCCGGCTGCCCGGTTTGCGTTTCTGCTGAACAGACCCTGCTCAATCTGCTCGCCCCTGAAGTGAGGGTGGAGGTGGTGCACCTTGGCGAGGCCCCCGCCCGCGTCGCCGAAGCGGAAGCTGCCGGCGTGAAATCGGTTCCCGCCCTGGTGGTGGACGACCAGGTCCTGCACATCAATTTCGGCGCCGCGATTGCGGACCTGAAGTGAGGGGCGCGTCGACATGCAGGTGAAAGTCTTTGATACCCATGTCCGTACCCGCGATGGCCGCTACCTGCACTTCGACGTGCTCACCAGCGGCGGCGACAAGTTCCGGGCCAGCCAGTACGCCGGTGAATGGCTGGCCAGCCAGGGCGTGCATGACGCCGATATCGCCGCCAGCGAATGCCTGTTCTGCCACAGCGAGATCGCCAGCCCGCAGGTGGCCGAAGCCATCGGCCAGCACGGCTACTCGATCATTCCACTGCAAGGTTGCTGAGGAGGTTAACCATGTATCAACCCCTGGATTGCGACCTGCACGACTTGCTGGAAATCGCCTGCCTCTATCGCTACCTCCTGCGGGTGGAGCTGGTGGATGGCGGCGGATTCGAGGCCAGGGCGCTGACGACCCACACCAGCGCGGAGAAGGAGGAGTTCTTCGTGCTGGAAGTGGAGGATGGTCCCTGTTCCGTGCGCATGGATCGCCTGCTGGCCATCACTCCGCTGGAGGCGGGCGCACGTTTCGGCCGCGTGGAACTGGCCGGGAAGGTGTGCGCGGTCTGAGATCCCCGTGCGCTATGCGCATCGGCCATGGCCCTGCAGCCCGCCCTTGCGCTAGCCTTCGCAGGCAAGACGTCAAAGGACCGGGACCCCACCGTTGAACATCGATACCCGCATCAAATTCCGCCACCTGCTGTGCTTCCTCGAAGTGGCCCGTCAGGGCAGCCTGGCCCGTGCGGCGGACCAGCTTGCGGTGAGCCAGCCGGCTATCTCCAAGACCCTCAAGGAGCTTGAAGAAGTCCTTGAGGCCAGCCTGTTCGATCGCAGCAAAAGCGGCGCCAGCCTAACCGAGGCGGGGCTGGCTTTCATGCGTTACGCCGGGCCCTGCGTGCAAGCGCTACGTGACGGAGTGAACAGCCTGCGCGAAGGCGAATACGCCGCCGGTACCGTTCGTCTCGGCGTCCTGTCCACCGTCGAAGGGCTGCTGGTTCCCGAGGTGGTGAAGCGTCTGCACCAGAGTCATCCCTCTCTGGTGGTCAGCGTGCTCACGGGGCCGGGCGCCTATCTGCTGTCGCAGTTACGTGTGGGCGAGCTCGATCTGGTGGTCGGCCGCATGACCGACAGCCCCGAGATCCACGGCCTGACCTTCGAACACTTGTACAGCGAATCCATGACCCTGGTGGTCAGGGCCGGTCACCCATTGCTGGAAGAAGGTGCTGACCGCCGCTCCCTGGACGGCTTCCCCCTGGTGCTGCCGCTCGCTGGCACCACCATCCGCAAGCACGCCGATGGCTTCTTCGTGCAGAGCGGCATCAGTCCGCCACGCCAGCGTCTGGAAACCCTGTCCCTGGCCCTGAGCCGACGTTATGTATTGAACGGCGACGCGGCGTGGATCGCGCCGCTGGACGCCGTGCGCCTGGACCTGGCAAGCGGCGAACTGGTGGAACTGGACCTAGGGTTCAAGGAGCCCGGTGGCTCGGTGGGGATCTGCAGCAATGCCTCTTTACCGCTTTCACTGGCGGCACACTGGGCCGTGGAGACGCTCCGGGAGGCGGCATTGGACTATCGCGAGGGGCGGCTTACATAACCATTTGGTTATGGAATGCGGTCGGGATTTCAATTTTCCGTGGGCCTCTGCTGGATGAAACTGCGTTCCACGGCCTGCATGGGCCGCCCGACAAATCCAAAAAGAGGAACCCGTGATGTCCGATGCGGAAAAAAGCCGTTTCGTCATTCGTGACCGAAACTGGCACCCGAAAGCCTTCACGCCCGATTACAAGACGTCCGTTGCCCGCTCTCCGCGCCAGGCGCTGGTGAGCATCCCGCAGTCCGTTTCCGAGACCAGCGGCCCGGACTTCTCCCACCTGAAGATGGGGCAGCACGACAACGACCTGCTGCTCAACTTCAACAACGGCGGGCTGCCCATCGGCGAGCGCATCATCGTTTCCGGCCGGATTGTCGACCAATACGGCAAGCCGGTACCGCATACCCTGGTGGAAATGTGGCAAGCCAACGCCGGCGGCCGCTACCGCCACAAGAACGACCGCTACCTGGCTCCCCTGGACCCGAACTTCGGCGGCGTCGGCCGTGCCCTGACCGACAGCGACGGCTATTACTACTTCCGCACCATCAAACCGGGTCCGTACCCTTGGCGTAACGGCCCCAACGACTGGCGCCCGGCGCACATCCACTTCTCCGTCAGCGGCCCGTCCATCTCCACCCGCCTGATCACCCAGTTGTATTTCGAAGGTGACCCGATGATCCCGATGTGCCCCATCGTCAAGAGCATCGCCAACCCCGATGCGGTGCAGACCCTGATCGCCAGGCTCGACATGAGCAACGCCATCCCCATGGATTGCCTGGCCTATCGCTTCGACATCGTCCTGCGCGGCCAGCGCAAGACCCACTTCGAAAACCGCTGAGGAGACGCCCGCATGCCTATCGAACTGCTGCCGGAAACCCCCTCGCAGACCGCCGGCCCCTACGTACACATCGGCCTGGCCCTGGAAGCGGCCGGCAACCCGACCCGCGACCAGGAAATCTGGAGCCAGATGGCCAAGGCAGATGCCCCCGGCCAGCACATCCTGTTGTTGGGCAACGTCTACGACGGCAACGGCCACCTGGTGCGCGACTCCTTCCTGGAGTTCTGGCAGGCCAACCATGAAGGCGTCTACGACAGCGCCTTCGACCTGGAAAAGCCGTTCAACTGCTTCGGTCGCACCGCCACCACCTTCGACGGCGGCGAGTGGACCTTGCACACGGTCAAGCCGGGCGTGGTGAAGAACGCTGCCGGCGTGCCCATGGCGCCGCACATCAACGTGTCGCTGTTTGCCCGCGGCATCAACATCCACCTGCAGACCCGCCTCTACTTCGATGACGAGTCTGCCGCCAACGCCGCCGATCCGGTGCTCAACCTGATCGAGCAGCCGCAACGCCGCGAAACCCTGGTGGCGCACCGCTGCGAGGTGGATGGCAAGTTGGCCTATCGCTTTGACATCCGCATCCAGGGAGAAGGGGAAACGGTGTTCTTTGACTTCTAGGGAACCCGTATTCGATGGGCAGGCCGAAGCCGTCGGCCGGCGTATCGAACGGCACTTCGAAGCCCTGCTGGAGGCCCGGGGTTACCGGGCCGACGCAGCGCAACGCACAGCCATTGGCCACCTCGGCCAATGGCTGGAGTCGTTTCTGGCTGGCAAAAAATCCTGGCTGCGGCGCCTTCCCGCCGGGCTCTACCTTTGGGGCGGAGTAGGGCGCGGCAAGAGCTTCGTGATGGATGCCTTCTTCAGCGCGGCGCCGCTGTCCGCCAAGCGCCGCGTGCACTTCCATGCCTTCCTCCAGGAGTTGCAGGAACGCATGCGCAACTTCGCCGGGCAGCCCGATCCACTGGTCCTCGCCGCCAGGGCGCTGGCAGCGGAAACGCGACTGCTCTGCTTCGATGAATTCCACGTCCATGACATCGGCGATGCCGTGCTGCTCGGGCGCCTGCTCAAGGTGCTGGTGGAGGAGGGCGTTGGTATGGTCTGCACGTCCAACTACGACCCGGATGGCCTTTGTCCGAACCCGCTGTATCGCGAGCGATTCAAACCGGCGATCGCGCTGATCGAAAAGCGCTTCGACGTGCTCAATCTCGATGGCGGGGAGGATTACCGCCTGCGGCGCGGGGAGTTCGAGTCCTGGGGCTCCTATGGCTGGCCTTCGTCTGCCTTTGAAACAGGCTGGATTGACCGCCAGTTGGGGCTGACCTCAGGCGCCGAACGTGATGCCGTCATTTCCGTCAACCACCACCCCTTGCGCCTGCGGGCGGTAGAGGGGGAGTGCGCTTGGCTGGATTTCGACGAACTGTGCCGACGGCCTCATTCCAGTGCCGACTTTCTCTGGCTGAGCCGACGCTTCCGCCACCTCGCCATCAGCACCGTGCCTTGCCTGGGTGAAGAAGCCATCGACGTGCAACAGCGCTTCGTCAATCTGATCGATATCGCCTACGACGCCGGTACGTGCCTGCTGCTGGTCAGCGAAGCCAGCCTGGACGACCTCTGTCGGGGTAAACCCCATATGGACTTCTCCCGCACCCGCAGCCGGTTGCAACAGCTCAGACCGGTCCGGCCGCGCGAGGATCACTGACTACTGAAGAGCCCTGAATGCTCCAGATCCTTGGTATCACCGCTCCCATTTTCATCCTCATCGGCATTGGCTATCTGTCGGCTCGTGGCCGGCTGGTCAGCGCGGAGCAGGTGCTGGGCATGGGCAAGTTCGTCATCACCTTCGCACTGCCGGCCCTGGTGATCCGCGCACTGCTGGAAAAGCCCTTGGACGACGTGTTCGACGCCACCTACCTGCTGGCCTATGGCATCGGTTCACAGGCGGTGTTCTGGTGCGGATTCCTGTTTGCGCGACTGGTGCGCAAGGACAGCCTGAGCGGCAGTGCCCTGAGTGGCCTGGGCATGTCGGTGTCCAACAGCGGATTCATCGGCTACCCCATCGTCGCCATGGTGCTCGGCTCACCGGCTGCAGTCGCGCTGGCGCTGGGCATGCTGGTGGAAAACCTGCTGATGATTCCCCTGGCACTGGCTATCGCCGAGTTGGGACGGCAGAACGGTGGCGGACTGCGCGCAGCCCTGCTGGATACCTTCATGCGCCTGCTGCGTAACCCGGTGATTATCTCCATCAGCATCGGCCTGGCGCTGGCCCTTTTGGGCGTGCGTTTGCCGAGCGTGCCGGCCAAGGTGATCGAGATGCTGGCGATGGCTTCAGCGCCGGTGGCGCTCTTCGTGATCGGCGCCAGCCTGAACGGCCTAAGAGCTGGCGGCCTGGTGAAGGACGTAGCCCAGCTCAGTATCGGCAAGCTGCTGCTTCACCCGCTGGCGGTCATGCTCAGCTTCCAGTTGCTGCCCCCGGTCGACCCGGTGTTGCGGGTCGCGGGCGTGCTCTTCGCGTGTTCGCCGATGATGAGCATCTACCCCATCCTCGGCCAGCGCTTTGGCCTCGAAGGTCGCTGCGCCGCCGCGCTGGTGGTATGCACCGTGCTGGCTTTCGTCACCATCAGCGGCTTCATCGGTGTGCTGACCTGAGGTGAGGTCTGCCCTTGAGATCCTCTGGGGCTGCTTCGCCGCCCTTCGCGAATGAATTCGCCCCCACAGGTTTAGCGCTGCGCTGACTATCCTCTCCAGATCACCCGCACGAGCGTGCGGTCACCCTGGACAGAGGAGGCGGCGATGAGCAAGCAACTGAGCGCGGAAGGCCTGGACCTGCTGTTTCGCCAGGCACGGACCTACAGTGCGTGGCAGGACAAACCGGTGAGCGACGACATCCTGCGTCAGCTCTACGACTTGATGAAATGGGGTCCCACCAGCGCCAACTGCTGCCCGGCGCGCATCCTCTTCCTGCGTACCCCCGAGGCCAAACGCCGTCTGCTGCCGGCCCTGGCGCCGGGCAATGTGGACAAGACCATGGCGGCGCCGGTTACCGCCATCATTGCCTATGACCTGAAGTTCTACGAGCAACTGCCCAAGCTCTTCCCGCACACCGATGCACGTGCCTGGTTCGCCGATACACCGGAGCTGGCGGGGCTCACCGCGCGGCGCAACAGCTCGTTGCAAGGGGCCTATTTCATCATCGCGGCCCGGGCCCTCGGGCTGGACTGCGGGCCCATGTCGGGATTCGACAATGCCATGGTGGACCATGAGTTCTTTCCGGCGGATGGCCACGCCAACGCCTTCCAGCTGGAACACTTCCCGGACAGCCAGGTGAAATCGAGTTTCCTCTGCAACCTGGGGTATGGCGATCCATCGAAACTGCACGCCCGTGCGCCGCGCCTGGATTTCGACGAGGCGTGCAAGCTGTTGTAGGGAATGGAGCCCGAGGAAGTGTGGGGGCGATTTCAATCGCTGGGCAGAACACAGGTCTGCCCTTCGGAATTGAAGGGATAGCTGTGCTGTCCTTGGCGAATGAATTCGCCCCCACATGGCACGCCGGGGTGTTGACGTTTGCCGCGCTGGGGGGGGATTGCGGCTGCGCCTCTTGAGCGAAGCCGTTGCCGGGCGCCGAGGTACCTGATCAAACCGGGGCGCCGGTTGGCGGCGGCAAAAGTAAGAGCCGAAGGCATTCGGGTCAATTGCGATTATCGAACTTTGGTTCGATAATCGGCCGGACTTGCCGTGACCGCGATCCATCAAGGACAACAAGAATGACTGAAGAACTGCGCGCCCCGCTGCCTCCCCTGGCCCCGCCGATCATCGCCTCGCCAGCCAAGCGGATCGAAGCCTTCACCGGTGATCCCAACTTCATGACCTCGCTGGCTCGCGGCCTGGCGGTGATCCATGCGTTCCAGGAGCGCAAGCGCCACCTGACCATCGCCCAGATCAGCCACCGCACCGAGATCCCCCGTGCTGCCGTGCGCCGCTGCCTGCATACCTTGATGAAGCTGGGCTATGTCACCACCGACGGGCGCACCTACTCGCTGCTGCCGAAAGTCCTGACCCTGGGCCACGCTTACCTGTCCTCGACCCCGCTCGCGGTTACCGCCCAGCCGATCCTCGATCGCCTCAGCGACCAGCTCCACGAAGCCTGTTCCATGGCCACCCTGGAAGGTGACGAGATCCTCTACATCGCTCGTTCGGCGACGCCCAACCGGCTGATCTCTGTGGACCTCAGCGTTGGCAGCCGCCTGCCGGCCTATTGCACCTCCATGGGCCGGATTCTCCTGGCAGCCCTGGATGACGCCGCCCTGGACGACTACCTCGAACATGCCGACCTGCAGGTGAAGACCAGCCGCACTGTGCACACCGTCGACGGCCTGCGCGCCAGCATCGCGGAGATCCGTCGTCAGGGCTGGGTGATCATCGACCAGGAGCTGGAGATGGGCTTGCGCTCGGTAGCGGTGCCAGTCCGTGATTCCGCCGGCCAGGTGCTGGCCGCGCTGAACGTCGGCACCCATGTCGGCCGCGTCAGCCGCCAGGAGCTGGAAACGCGATACCTGCCTGCACTGCTGGAGGCGAGCAAGGACCTGAGTACGCGGTTGTTCCACTGATCCTCCGCAGGACCGCTTTTTTGTGGGGGCGAATTCATTCGCTAAGGGCAGCGCAGCGGCCCCTGAAGCCACGGGACAGACCTCCGGTCTGCTTAGCGATTGAAATCGCCCCCACAAGGACCAGCATTGCCCGGCAGGCATCTCGGTCAATCACTGTTCGACTATCGAACGCTTTGCCGATTATCGAATTGAACCGCCAGGCGACTCTTCGTAAGGTCTGCACAGCCGCGCCACCAGCCAGCGCGGCTAATAACAACAATGAGAGTTCGTTCCGGTGAAGGCCTGTACTTGCCGGACACACCCTCATTCCTGTCCAGTCCGAGTCTTCCCCGTCAGAGGCCGCATAGAACGGCCCGCATGCGGAGGAGGGCCATCGCAGGAATCCTTGCATGACCAGCCCAGCCCATCTGCCCGCCACGGGCACCCTCGACGTTCAATCCTTCATCAACGCCCAGCCGCTATCCACCTACCAGTGGCGCGTTGTGCTGTTGTGTTTCCTCATCGTCTTCCTCGACGGCCTGGATACCGCCGCCATGGGCTTCATCGCCCCGGCGCTGACCCAGGACTGGGGCATCGACCGCGCCAGCCTCGGCCCGGTGATGAGCGCCGCGCTGATCGGCATGGTGTTCGGGGCGCTCGGCTCCGGCCCCATGGCCGACCGCTTCGGTCGCAAGGTGGTACTGGTGACCGCCGTGTTCCTGTTCGGGCTGTTCAGCCTGATCTCGGCCTTCAGCGCCAACCTCGAACAACTGCTGATCCTGCGTTTCCTCACAGGCCTGGGACTGGGCGCCGCCATGCCCAATGCCACCACGCTGCTCTCGGAGTACACCCCGGAACGTCTCAAGTCGCTGCTGGTGACCAGTATGTTCTGCGGCTTCAACCTCGGCATGGCGTCCGGCGGCTTCGTGTCCGCCTCGATGATCCCGGCTTACGGTTGGCACAGCCTGCTGCTGCTCGGCGGCATCCTGCCGCTGATCCTGGCTGTGGTGCTGCTGCTTTGGCTGCCGGAATCGGCGCGCTTCCTCGTGGTCCGCAACAAGGGCGATGAAAAGGTCCGCAAGGCACTTGCGCCCATAGCGCCCGGTGAAGTGGCAACTGCCACCGGCTTCAGCGTGCCGGAACAGAAGACCGTGCAGAGCCGCAACGTCTTCAAGGTGATCTTCTCGGGCACCTACAGCGCCGGGACCCTGCTGCTCTGGCTCACCTATTTCATGGGGCTGGTGATCGTCTACCTGCTCACCAGCTGGCTGCCTACCCTGATGCGTGACAGCGGCGCCAGCATGGAGCAGGCCGCTTTCATCGGTGCGTTGTTCCAGTTCGGTGGAGTGCTCAGCGCCGTGGGCGTGGGCTGGGCCATGGACCGCTTCAACCCGCACAAGGTCATTGGCGTGTTCTACCTGATGGCCGGCGTCTTCGCTTATTTCGTCGGCCAGAGCCTCGGTGAAGTGACCCTGCTGGCGACCCTGGTGCTGCTGGCGGGCATGTGCGTCAACGGCGCGCAATCGGCCATGCCGTCCCTGGCGGCGCGCTTCTATCCGACCCAGGGCCGTGCCACCGGCGTGTCCTGGATGCTTGGCATCGGCCGCTTCGGCGCCATCCTCGGCGCCTGGATCGGCGCGACCCTGCTGGGCCTGGGCTGGAACTTCGAGCAAGTGCTGACGGCGTTGGTCGTGCCTGCCGCCATTGCCACGACCGCCGTGGTGATCAAGGGGCTTGTCAGCCACGCCGACGCGACTTGATTTCGCCGACGCATTCGTAACCGTTTATCTCCACTTGAGGCGTGTAGGAAAAGGCTCACATAGAATCGCGGTAACGAGGATCGCGGGCGCTTGCCAACCAGCATGACGCCCGCGACATACAACAACGACAAGAGTGCCTGGTATGGATAGTCGCCTGCTGAGTGAGCGCAGTAGGGTGTTCGAGCGTGCGGACCCCTACGCTGTGTCCGGATATGTGAACCAGCACGTCGGTTCGCACTGCATTCGGTTGCCCGCTGCCGGCCACCCCGAAGCCAGTCTCAACCACCGCAAGTTCGCCAACCTCGACCTCTGCCGCATCAGTTACGGCGGCGCCGTCCGCGTCACCTCGCCCGCGCTGGAAACCATCTACCACCTGCAGATTCTCCTCAGCGGCCACTGCCTCTGGCGCGGCCACAAGCAGGAGCACTACCTGGCTCCCGGCGAGCTGCTGCTGATCAATCCTGACGACCCGGTGGACCTGACCTACTCGGACGATTGCGAAAAGTTCATCCTGAAAATGCCGACCACGCTGCTCGAGTCCATATGCGACGAGCAGCGCTGGCACCGGCCCAGCGCCGGTGTGCGCTTCTTGCAGAACAACTACCGGCTCGATGAACTGGAAGGCTTCGTCAACCTGCTGGCGATGGTCTGCCAGGAAGCCGAGGCCAGCGACGTGCTGCCGCGGGTGCAGGAGCATTACGCGCAGATCGTCGCGAGCAAGATGCTCAGCCTGATGAAGACCAACGTCAGCCGCGAGAGCCTGGGCTGCCAGGAGGCTTCTTTCGATCGCATCCTGGCCTACATCGAGCACAACCTGAAACAGGACATCAGCAGCGAATTCCTCGCCCGCCAGGCCAGTATGAGCCTGCGCTCCCTTTACGCGCTGTTCGAGCGCCACCTGGGCACCACGCCCAAGCACTACATCCGCCAGAAGAAGCTGGAACGCATCCGCGCCTGCCTGGCCGACCCGAGCTGCAACGTGCGCAACGTCACCGAGCTGGCCCTGGACTACGGCTTCCTGCACCTGGGACGCTTCTCCGAGAGCTACAAGAGCCAGTTTGGCGAACTGCCTTCGGACACACTGAAGCGGCGCGGGCTGTAACCGCTCCTGCTTTTCTGTGGGGGCGAATTCATTCGCCCCCACAAAGCATCGCGCTCCGTACCATCGCCTCGCTACATCCACCACCGCTTTGCACAAAACGGATAGCGATCTGCAAAAAGCGGATATTGCCGATTTCTCCGCATCCCTAACCTGACCTGGCCTGAACAATAACAACGGAGGCCCTGGCCATGTCCCTGGGATTCGATTTTCTGCACTCCCTGCTTGAGGAAGATAAGGAGAAGGGCATCTACCGCTGCAAGCGGGAGATGTTCACTGACCCGCGTCTGTTCGATCTGGAGATGAAGCACATCTTCGAAGGCAACTGGCTGTATCTCGCCCACGAGAGCCAGATTCCCGAGAAGAACGACTACCTCACCCTGACCATGGGGCGCCAGCCGATCTTCATCGCGCGCAACAAGGACGGTGAGCTCAATGCTTTCCTCAACGCCTGCAGCCATCGCGGCGCGCAGCTCTGCCGGCACAAGAGCGGTAACCGCTCCTCCTATACCTGCCCCTTCCACGGCTGGACCTTCAACAACTCCGGCAAGCTGCTGAAAGTGAAGGACCCGGCCGAAGCCGGCTATCCGTCCAGCTTCAACTGCGAAGGCTCCCACGACCTGACGAAAGTGGCCCGTTTCGAGTCCTATCGCGGCTTCCTCTTCGGCAGCCTGAATGCCGACGTGAAGCCCCTGGTCGAGCACCTGGGCGAGTCCGCCAAGATCATCGACATGATCGTCGACCAGTCCCCTGAAGGCCTGGAAGTCCTGCGCGGGTCCTCCAGCTATATCTACGAAGGCAACTGGAAGCTGACCGCCGAGAACGGCGCCGACGGCTACCACGTGAGCTCCGTGCACTGGAACTACGCCGCCACCCAAAACCAGCGCAAGCAGCGCGAAGCGGGTGAAGAGATCAAGACCATGAGCGCCGGCAGCTGGGCCAAGAATGGCGGCGGTTTCTATTCCTTTGATCACGGTCACCTGCTGCTCTGGACCCGCTGGGCCAACCCCGAAGATCGCCCGCTCTACGAGCGCCGCGATGAACTGGCCCAGGACTTCGGCAAGGCTCGCGCCGACTGGATGATCGAGAACTCGCGCAACCTCTGCCTGTACCCGAACGTCTACCTGATGGACCAGTTCAGCTCGCAGATCCGTATTGCCAGGCCGATCTCCGTCAACCAGACCGAAATCACCATCTACTGCATCGCGCCCAAGGGCGAGAGTGCCGAGGCGCGTGCCAAGCGCATCCGCCAGTACGAAGACTTCTTCAACGTCAGTGGCATGGCCACCCCGGATGACCTGGAAGAGTTCCGCTCCTGCCAGCTGGGCTACCAGGGCAACCGTGGCTGGAACGACATGTCTCGCGGCGCCGAGCACTGGGTGGAAGGCGCAGACGCCGCCGCCCAGGAAATCGACCTGCATCCGCTGCTCTCCGGCGTGCGCACCGAAGACGAAGGCCTGTTCGTGCTGCAACACAAGTACTGGCAGGAAACCATGCTCAAGGCCGCCGCGGTCGAGCAGCAACTGATCCCTGTGGAGGCCGTGCAATGAGCATCTCTTACGACGCCGTGCGCGACTTCCTCTACCGCGAAGCGCGCTACCTCGACGACAAGGACTGGGACAACTGGCTGGAGCTTTACGCCGCCGACGCGACCTTCTGGATGCCGTCCTGGGACGACCGCGACGAACTGACCACCGATCCGCAGACCGAAATCTCGCTGATCTGGTACGGCAACCGTGGCGGCCTGGAAGACCGCGTTTTCCGCATCAAGACCGATCGCTCCAGCGCGACCATGCCGGACACCCGCACCTCCCACAACATCAGCAACATCGAGATCCTCGACGTGGCCGATGAACAGTGCCGGGTGCGTTTCAACTGGCACACCCTGAGCTTCCGCTACAAGACCGTGGACAGCTACTTCGGCACCAGCTTCTACACCCTCGACGTGCGCGGCGAGAGCCCGTTGATCAAGGCGAAGAAGGTGGTCCTGAAAAACGATTACGTGCGTCAAGTCATCGACGTCTACCACATCTAGGGTGCCTGCCATGTCCCATAAAATCGCACTGACCTTCGAAGACGGCGTCACCCGTTTCATTGACGCCACCCCCAGCGAAACCGTGGCCGATGCGGCCTATCGCCAGGGCATCAACATCCCGCTGGACTGCCGTGACGGCGCCTGCGGCACCTGCAAGTGCTTCGCCGAAGCCGGCCGCTACGACATGGGCCAGGACTACATCGAAGACGCACTGAGCGAAGACGAAGCCGCACAGGGCTACGTACTCACCTGCCAGATGCGCGCCGAGAGCGACTGCGTGGTGCGCGTGCCGGCGTCTTCCGACGTCTGCAAGACCCAGCAGGCCAGCTTCGAGGCGAGCATCAGTGCGGTCCGCCAGCTGTCCGACAGCACCATCTCGCTGTCGATCAAGGGCGATTCCCTGAGCAAGCTGGCCTTCCTGCCGGGCCAGTACGTCAACCTCAAGGTTCCGGGCAGCGAGCAGACCCGCGCCTATTCCTTCAGCTCCCTGCAGAAGGACGGCGAAGTCAGCTTCCTGATCCGCAATGTGCCGGGCGGCCTGATGAGCAGCTTCCTCACCGGCCTGGCCAAGGCCGGCGATAGCATGTCCCTGGCCGGGCCCCTGGGCAGCTTCTACCTGCGCGACATCCGCCGTCCGCTGCTGCTGCTGGCCGGTGGTACGGGCCTGGCGCCCTTCACCGCGATGCTGGAAAAGATCGCGGAAGAGGGCAGCGAGCACCCGCTGCACCTGATCTACGGCGTGACCCACGACTTTGATCTGGTGGAGATGGACAAGCTGGAAGCCTTCGCCGCGCGCATCCCCAACTTCACTTTCAGCGCCTGCGTGGCCAATCCGGAAAGCAGCTACCCGCAAAAGGGCTATGTGACCCAGCACATCGCGCCCAAGCACCTCAACGACGGCGACGTGGATGTCTACCTGTGCGGCCCGCCGCCCATGGTGGAGGCGGTCAGCCAGTACATCCGCGAGCAGGGCATTTCGCCGGCGAATTTCTATTACGAGAAGTTCGCCGCCAGCGCTGCCTGATCCCACGCGATTTTCGGTAGGAGCGAGCTTGCTCGCGAAGGATTCGCACCGAGTTGTTCGCGAGCAGAGCTCGCTCCTGCAAAAGCCATCTGAAGAGGCTGCCATGAGCAAGAGATTCCACGACAAGGTCGCGCTGGTCACCGGCGCGGCGCAGGGTATTGGCCGCCGCGTGGTCGAAAGGCTGGCGGAGGAGGGAGCACGGGTGGTTGCCGTGGATCGCTCCGAACTGGTGTTCGAACTGCTGGACGAGTTGGGGCCGGGCGCCGAAGTGCTCGCCCTGACCGCCGACCTCGAGCAGTTCGCCGAGTGCCATCGCGTGGCTGCTTGCGCGGTAGAGCGCTTCGGCCGGCTGGACATCCTCATCAACAACGTGGGCGGGACCATCTGGGCCAAGCCCTACGAGCATTACCAGCAGCACGAGATCGAGGCCGAAGTGCGTCGCTCGCTGTTCCCGACGCTCTGGTGCTGCCACGCCGCGCTTCCCTACATGCTGGAGCAGGGCGCGGGCGCCATCGTCAACGTGTCCTCCATCGCTACCCGTGGGGTGAACCGCGTGCCCTATGGCGCGGCGAAAGGTGGGGTGAATGCGCTGACCGCCTGCCTGGCCTTCGAGAACGCCGAACGTGGCATTCGCGTCAACGCCACCGCACCCGGTGGCACCGAAGCGCCGCCGCGGCGCATTCCACGCAACGGTGCCGAGCAGACCGCGCAGGAGAAAGTCTGGTACCAGCAGATCGTCGACCAGACGGTCGACAGCAGTCTGATGAAACGCTACGGAACCATCGACGAACAGGCCGGCGCCATCCTTTTCCTGGCCTCCGACGACGCCTCCTACATCACCGGCGTGACCCTGCCGGTGGGTGGAGGTGACCTGGGCTAAGAACGCCGTGGCGATGGGTTTCGCAGGCTCTACCCATCCCACGCAAGTCCGTCGCGACACAAACGCCTTCGTAGGATGGGTAGAGCGGAGCGAAACCCATCTGGTTGATAGCGAGGAATGATCGGCCGGGCACTGTCACGCGCCCGGCCTGCGGTTTCTACACAACAAAAACAAAAGAGACAGATGCCATGCGAAAACTCGATGTACACGAGATTATCGACAACGCGCGCTTCACGCCCTTCCACTGGATGGTGATGTGCTGGTGCGCCCTGCTGCTTATCTTCGACGGCTATGACCTGTTCATCTACGGCGTGGTCCTGCCGGTCCTGATGAAAGAGTGGGGCCTGACCCCGCTGGAAGCCGGTGCCCTGGGCAGCTATGCGCTGTTCGGGATGATGTTCGGCGCGCTGTTCTTCGGCCCCCTGGCCGACAAGATCGGCCGCAAGAAAGGCATCGCTATCTGCTTCGTGCTCTTCTCCGGGTTCACCGTCCTCAACGGCTTCACCAGCACCCCCACGGAATTCGGTATCTGCCGGTTCATGGCGGGCCTGGGCATCGGCGGGCTGATGCCTAACGTGGTGGCGCTGATGAACGAGTACGCGCCGAAGAAACTGCGCAGCACCCTGGTCGCCATCATGTTCAGCGGCTACTCCCTGGGCGGCATGCTGTCCGCGGGCGTGGGTATCTACATGCTGCCGCGCTTCGGCTGGGAGGCCATGTTCTTCGCCGCCGCCGTGCCGCTGCTGATGCTGCCCTTGATCCTCTGGTACTTGCCGGAGTCCGTCGGCTTCCTGCTGCGCCAGGGCCGTGTCGAGCAGGCCCGTGCGATCCTCAAGCGCGTCAACCCGCAGCTGTCCATCGGTGAGCAGGACGAACTGCTGCTGAACGAGGTGAAGGTCAAGGGCGCCCCGGTACTGGAACTGTTCCGCGAAGGCCGCGCACTGCGCACCCTGATGATCTGGGTGGCGTTCTTCTGCTGCCTGCTGATGGTCTATGCCCTGAGCTCCTGGCTGCCGAAGCTGATGGCCAACGCCGGGTACAGCCTGGGGTCGAGCCTGTCGTTCCTGCTCGCCCTGAACTTTGGTGGCATGTTCGGCGCCATTGCCGGTGGCTTCCTCGGCGACCGCTTCAATCTGCCGAAGGTGGTCGCGGCCTTCTTCATCGTCGCGGCCATCTCTATCAGCCTGCTCGGCTTCAAGAGCCCGACCCCGGTGCTCTACCTGCTGATCGGCATCGCCGGCGCTACCACGATCGGCACGCAGATCCTGCTGTACGCGACCGCCGCGCAGTTCTACGGCCTGGCGATCCGTTCCACGGGCCTCGGCTGGGCCTCTGGCATCGGCCGCAACGGCGCCATCGTCGGTCCGCTGCTGGGCGGTGCGCTGCTCGGCATCAACCTGCCGCTGCAGCTGAACTTCATGGCCTTCGCCATCCCCGGTGCAATCGCCGCCCTGGCCATGTGCTTCGTCCACTTGCAGCAATCCCGGGTTCCGCCGCTGGCGACTGCTGCACAGGGTTAAGCCTGACCACGAGTCGCAACACTGGCCGGGAGGCAGCATGCGCACCTTGTTCAAGGACTGTTCATTGTCCGCCGTGGTGGCGGGATTCATCGCCACCATGATTTCCTACGCCGGCCCCCTGGTCATCGTGTTCCAGGCGGCGGAGAGCGGCGGCATGCCGGCCGAGCTGCTGTCTTCCTGGGTGTGGGCCATCTCCATCGGTAGCGGGGTGCTGGGGATCGTCCTCAGCCTGCGCTACCGGGTGCCGGTGATCATCGCCTGGTCGGCGCCGGGCTCGGCACTGCTGGTGTCGATGCTGCCGGGCATCAGCGCCGCTGAGGCGGTGGGCGCCTATGTGATGGCCAACGCCATCATCCTGCTGGTGGGCTTGTCCGGCGCCTTCGACCGTATCGTCGGCAAGCTGCCGGCGGCCATTTCGGCGGCGATGCTGGCGGGCATCCTGTTCAGCTTTGGCACCCGGCTGTTCACCTCCCTCAAGGACGAACCGGCGATGGTGATGGCGATGTTCATCACCTATCTGGTGGTGCGGCGACTGTCCCCGCGATACGCGGTGATGGCCGTGCTGCTGGTGGGCTGTGGCATCGCCGCCGGCAGCGGCCAGCTCAACACGTCGGCCCTGGTGATCGGCTTCGCCACCCCGGAATGGGTGACGCCGCAATTCAGCTGGCACGGGTTGTTCAACATCGCGCTGCCGCTGGTAATGGTGGCCCTGACCGGCCAGTTTGTGCCTGGCGTGGCCGTGCTGCGCAATGCCGGTTACCCGACTTCGGCGAGCCCGATCATTTCCGCCAGCGGCCTGGGCAGCCTGCTGCTGGCGCCCTTCGGTTGCCACGGTCTGACACTGGCCGCTATTACCGCGGCAATCTGCACCGGTCGCGAGGCCCATGAAGACCCGGCGAAACGCTACGTCTCCGGCGTGGTGGGCGGTGTGTTCTACCTGTTGCTGGGCATCTTCGGCGCGACCCTGGTATCGATCTTCACCGCGTTACCCAAGGAGCTTATCGCCGCGCTGGCGGGGCTCGCGCTGTTCGGCGCCATCGCCGGTGCGCTGGCCGGCTCCATGGCCGTGCCGGAGGACCGCGAGGCGGCCCTGATCACCTTCCTGGTCACAGCTTCGGGCATGTCCTTCCTCGGACTGTCGGCTGCGTTCTGGGGGCTGATCTTCGGCATCTTCGCGCACCTGCTGCTGACGGCCCGCCGCGTACCCAAGGTTTCAACGGAACGGGAGGAGGTGCTCGAACCCAATCCCTGACCTGAACCGGTGATGGAACAACTGCGGGAGCTGTCCGTAGCCATCGCCACACCTTCCCCGACTTGTGTGCATGGCCCCGAAAGAGGGTCGGCGGGGAAGCTTTGTCCCAATAAAAACAAGAGCGACGAAATGACCAACACCACGAGCAAGCTTTCCGTAATCCTTTGCGCCGGCGTAAGCGCCGGTTTCGCCCAGGCCGCCGAGTCCGGTTTCATCGAGGACTCCACCGCGACCCTGCAAGCGCGCAACTACTACTTCAGCCGCGACTATTCCGACATTGTCGGCCCCAACAAGCAGTCCAAGGCCGAAGAATGGGCACAGGGCTTCATCCTCAACTTCAAGTCCGGCTACACCCAGGGCCCACTGGGCTTCGGACTCGATGCCATCGGCACCCTCGGCATCAAGCTCGACAGCAGCCCCGACCGGGTCAACACCGGCCTGCTGCCCGTACAGGAAGACGGCAAGGCCGCCGATGACTACAGCCGCCTGGGCGTTGCGGGGAAGATGCGCTTCTCCAAGACCGAGCTGAAAGTGGGTGAGCTGCAACCCAACCTGCCGGTGCTGGTGTTCAGCGATATTCGCCTGCTGCCGCCGAGCTACCAGGGCGCCAGCATCACCTCCAACGAAATCGCCGGGCTGACCGTGCAGGGCGGCCATCTCACCAGCACCAGCCTGCGCAACGAGGCGGGCGACGACAAGATGCAGGCCATGCTCGGCCACTTGCCGCAGCGCCAGGCCTCCAGCGACGCCTTCAACTACGCGGGCGCCGACTACGCCTTCAATGCCAACCGCACCACGCTCAGTGCATGGTATGCGCAGCTGGAAGACATCTACGACCAGCGCTTCTTCGGCCTCAAGCACAGCGAACCGGTGGGCAATTGGGTACTGGGCGCCAACGTCGGCTATTTCGACTCCAGCGAAGACGGCAAGAAGCTCATCGGCGAGATCGACAACCAGGCTTTCTTCTCGTTGCTGTCAGCCAAGCGTGGCGGCCATACCTTCTATGTCGGCTACCAGGCGATATATGGCGAAAGCGCCTTCCCGCGCGTATTCGCCAACGTCAGTCCGCTGGGTAACGAAGTCCCCACCTACGAGTTCGCCTTTGCCGACGAACGCTCCTGGCAGGTTCGCTACGACTACGACTTCGCCGCCCTCGGCATCCCCGGCCTGGTGGCCAGCACCCGTTACATCACCGGCGACAACGTGGATACCGGCCAGGGCTTCGAGGGCAAGGACCGGGAGCGCGACCTGGACATCAGCTATGCCTTCCAGAGCGGCGCCCTCAAGGGCCTCGGTGTGCGCGTGCGCAACGTAATGGCTCGCTCCAACTACCGCACCGACATCGACGAGAACCGGCTGATCCTGTCCTACACCTGGACACTGTTCTGACATCGAGTGCCGCTGCCCGGAATGGGCACGGACTGCTTTACCTGTAGGGGCGATTTCAATCGCCAAGCGGGCCGGAGGCCCGCCATGTTCAGGCCCAGATGGGGCAGCTGCGCTGCCCTTGGCGAATGAATTCGCCCCCACAGGTTCTTGTACCCGCGATGTAGAAGGAGCTTTTTAATGCCCCGCAAACCCCTCGCCGCACTGCTGCTTGTCAGCGGCGGCGTGCTTTCCCTGATCGCCTTCCTGCTGACCAGCGGATGGCTGATGGCCCTGGCGCTGGGCGCTACCGTTGCCGCTGGCCTGCTGTATCACTTCCAACCGGCAGAGGTGGTCGAAGTGCGTGTGGACGTACCGGTAGAGCCCGTCGTGCAGGTGATCGCCGCTGCCGAGCCGCAGCCGGTGCGCATCCCCTCCAACACTCATCTGCAAGCACCCTTGGGCGAACTGCTCGATGCCATCCTCCATTGCGAGTCCGACATGCAATATGCCAACTCGCTGGCGCGCGCCGCCGGCGAGAAGGTCCAGCTGGGCGCGGAAAGCATGCAGGCCACCGCCGGGGCCATTGGCGAACTGGATGCCTACATGGCGCACATCGGCCAGGTGTTCAATGAGCTGGGTAGCCAGTCCATGCGCATCGGCGCCATCGTCGGCAGTATTCAAGACATCGCAAAACAGACCAACCTGCTGGCGTTGAACGCGGCCATCGAGGCGGCCCGCGCCGGTACGCACGGGCGCGGCTTTGCCGTGGTGGCGGACGAGGTACGCAACCTCTCGCTGCGCGCCAATGAATCCAGCGGGCAGATCCGCTTGATCGCCGAGGGCTTGCAGAAGGCAGCGGTCGATGCGAGGGAGGGGATGGAACACGTCAGCGGTTCGACCCGTGCGGGGTTGGAGAAGTCCGCCGCAGCCTTGCATGCCATGGTTGAGATGCGGGCGGGTGCGGCGGCGCGGGTCGAGATCGTCGAACGGATCGTCCAGCGCCTCGCGGGGCAGCGAGGGCTGGCGCAACGGATGGTCGGATTACTGGAGGAAGGCACCTGACAGGTGCCTTTCCCGGTCACGCGTCGACGTTCACCACTACGCGACCACGCACCTTGCCGGCCAGCAGGTCTCCGGCCACGGCAATGGCATCGCCCAGGCCGATTTCGCGGGTGATGGCGTCCAGTTGGACGAGGTCCAGGTCCCTTGCCAGGCGATCCCAGGCTTCGATGCGCTCGGCGCGCGGGCGGGTGACGCTGTTGATGCCCAGCAGGCTCACGCCACGGAGGATGAAGGGCGCCACGCTGGAGGGAAAGTCCATTCCCTGGGCCAGGCCACAGGCGGCCACGGCGCCGTCGGCACGCAAACCGGCGCAGACATTCGCCAGGGTGTGGCTGCCCACCGAGTCGATGGCGGCGACCCAGCGTTCCTTGCCCAGCGGGCGGCCCGGCTCGGAGAGTTCAGCGCGGTCGATGATCTCGGCGGCGCCCAGGCCCTTCAGATAGTCCACTTCATGGGTACGGCCGGTGGCCGCGACAACGCGATAGCCGAGGCGAGCGAGCAGGGCGATGGCGAAGCTGCCGACGCCACCGTTGGCGCCGGTGACCAATACGTCACCCTGGCCGGGTTTCAGGCCGTGGCGCTCCAGTGCCAGCAGGCAGAGCATGGCGGTGTAGCCGGCAGTGCCGATGGCCATGGCCTGGCGCGGGGTAAAGGCGCTGGGCAGCGGGATCAACCAGTCACCTTTCAGGCGGGCCTTCTGCGCCAGTCCGCCCCAATGGGTTTCACCCACGCCCCAGCCATTGAGCAGTACCGAGTCGCCCACCTGGTAGTCCGGGTGGCTGCTGCTCTCCACCGTGCCGGCCAGGTCGATGCCCGGCACCATGGGGAACTGGCGCACGACCGGGCTCTTGCCGGTAATCGCTAGCCCGTCCTTGTAGTTCAAGGTGCTGTAGGCCACGCGTACCGTGACATCGCCCTCCGGCAACTGCGCTTCATCCAATTGGGCATTGCAGGCGCGGTAGCCGGCCTCGTCCTTCTCGATCAGGATTGCGTTGAACATGCTCACACCTCTAATTAGACCAGTCGTCTATAAATAGGCCTGAAAAACCGCGCTGCCCGGACGGGCTAGCGCGGCAATCCGGCCATGAAACCTTTGAAGAACACATCCAGCGGAACGTTGTCTCGCGTCAGCCGGGCTCGCAACACGGCGCCTTCCCAGCCGATCCAGAAGAACGCCGCAAGCCCTTCGCAGTCCGCTTTCGCCGACAGCTCACCGGCTGCACAGGCTTCGCGCAGGCAGTGGGCCAGACGGTCCTGCCAACTGCAGAGGATGGCCTCCAGTTCCAGGCGGAAACCTTCTGGCAGGATGGCCACTTCCTGACCCAGGTTGCCCACCAGGCAACCTCGGCAGAACGCGTGGCGGAGCATGCCGGCCTTGGCGTCCTCGACGAAGTTGCAGAGGCGTTGCAGCGGGGGCACGTCTTCTTGCAGCAGGTAACGGTCGAGCTTGTGGGCGAAGTAGCCGGCATAGCTCTCCAGCACCGCCTGCCCGAAGGCTTCCTTGCTGTCGAAGTAGTGATAGAAGGAGCCCTTGGGCACGCCCACGCGCTTGAGCACCGCGTCGATGCCGGTGGACATGAAACCCTGCTCGGTCAGGATTTCCATGCCGCAGCGGATCAGCGCGGCACGGGTATCGGCGAAGTCGCGGTCGACCTTGGGCGGACGGCCACGGCGGGGTTTGGGATGCAGATCGGTCATGGGGACTGGATATTAGACTGATCGTCTAGAAGGTCAAGCGCGACGAAGGTCGAAAATTGGGGGCCGTACTACTGTGGGGGCCAATTCATTCGCTGAGGGCTGCGCAGCAGCCCCTGGCTTTCGTTGGCAGGCCTTCGGCCTGCTTCGCGAATGAATTCGCCCCCACACAAAAGCCAGACCGCGTCAGAAGGTCAGGCTGGAATATCTCCCAGCACCTCCCGAATCCGCTGGGCGATGTAGCCGGCATGGGTTTCCAGCGCGAAGTGCCCGGTATCCAGCAGCTCCACCACCGCATTGGGATTGTCGCGCTTGAAGGCTTCGGCGCCCGGTGGGATGAAGAAGGGATCGTGTTCGCCCCAGATCACCAGGGACGGCAACCGGGTATCGCGGAAAAATGCCTGGAACGCCGGGTAAAGCTTCAGGTTGTTGGCGTAGTCGAGGAACAGGTCGAGCTGGATGTCCTTGTTGCCCGGACGCTCCAGCAGCAGGGCGTCGAGGTAATAGGATTCCGGGGCGACCAGCGCAATGTCCTTCACGCCATGCACGTATTGCCAGCGGGTGCCGTCCAGGTTGAGCACGGCATCGTGCACCACCTGGCGGCGTTCCGCGTTGTTGGGCTCGGCCCAGTAGGCGCGGATCGGCTCCCAGGCATCACCCAGGCCCTCCAGGTAGGCGTTGCCGTTCTGCGACACCAGGCCGGTGACCCGCTCGGGGTGGGCCAGGGCCAGGCGCAGGCCGGTGGGCGCGCCGTAGTCAAATACATAGAGTGCGTAGCGCTTCAGTCCCAGCTCGTCGACGAATGCGCCAAGGGTGGTGGCCAGGGCATCGAAACTGTAGTGATAGGCGCGCTCTGCCGGCACCTCGGTAAAACCGAAGCCGGGCAGGTCCGGCGCGATGATGTGGAATCTGTCAGCCAGCAGCGGGATCAGGTCGCGGAACTGGTGGGATGAACTGGGGTAGCCGTGAACCAGCAGCAGGGTTGGGGCGGCGGGATCGCCAGCTTCGCGGTAGAAGACACGAACGCCGTCGGCTTCGACGAATTGGTGGCGAACGGGAAAATGAACGAGGGGCGAGGTCATGGCTGGGCACTCCGTAACTTATAAAATGGATAATAGCGGTTACTGCGGAGCGAGTATGAGTCATTCGCGTAACCTGTCAATTTGAAAATACAAGTTACACATGCCATTTGTCGTAACTGTTCATGTCGTCTTTGTATGGTTACAATTCCGGCAATCACTGTCCGGAGAGTCGCCATGACCACCGTCGCGTCCCCAGCCCCTCTCGAACCCTTCGTACTGGCCGACCACCCGGTGCTCGACCTGCTCAACACCCTGGCTGCGGTGGATGGCGCCGCGTACGAGTTCTGGCAGAGCGATGCGGACGTCCAGGCATGGCTGGCCCGCACCGGTTGGAACCTGCCGCAAGCGCGCTACGCCAAGGGCGAATTGCTGCAGGCCGCATTGGCCCTGCGCGAAGCCGTGCGCGAGCTGGTGGAGCAGCGCAAGTCAGGCGGTAGGGGGAATCCCGAGGTGCTCAACCGTTTCCTCGCCGGGCCCAGCCATCTGCGTCTTGATTGGCCCGCCGATGGTGAGCCTCGTGTGGAAACGGTGCGGGCGGCAGGCACCGCCGAGCAGTACCTGGCACCACTGGCGGAAGCGGCGGCGGAGCTGCTGGTGGCAGGCGATTTCAACCTGGTACGGGTCTGTGAACACCCCGACTGCGTGCTCTGGTTCTACGATCGCACCAAGTCCCACCGTCGCCGCTGGTGCAGCATGGCGCTGTGTGGGAACCGGCATAAGGTGGCCGAGTTCCGCAAGCGCAAGCAGACTTAAGGGTAGGGCGACTCCGCTCAGGCTCGAGCGTGAGCGCATTTCCTGCGCGCTTGGACGGAACCTGTTGACGAGGTGGCGGAGCGCTTTGCCGGTGCGCTGAGGACGGCGGTGCAGCGCCTGTAACCCACAGGCCTCTCGTAGGCTGGTGTGGGCCACGTCAGTCTTCGCGCAGCGAAGCCCAACGGACCAGGATTCGATTTCGCACGTTGGGCTGCGTGGCCTCAGCCGAAACCTACAGAAGCCAGGGCGCGACCGGCCTCAATGCCCTGTCAGCTCACCTAGCAATTCTTCCTTGAACTTATGTAGCAGCGGTGCTGCACGATCACGCGGATGAGGCAGGTCGACCTTGATCTCGTGCTTGATCCGACCCGGATGAGAGTCCATGACGATGACCCGGTCGCCCAGGTAAAGCGCTTCCTCAACATCGTGGGTCACCATGATCATCGTGCTGCGCTGCTGCACCCAGATACGTTGCAGTTCACGTTGCAGGTGCACGCGGGTGAGGGCATCGAGGGCGCCCAGGGGTTCGTCCAGCAGCAGGATCTTCGGCTTGGTGATCAGTGCTCGGGCGATGGCCGCACGCTGCGCCATACCACCGGAGAGCTGGTGCGGATAAGCATTCTCGAAGCCGGTGAGGTTCACCAGGGCGATGTGCTCGGCGACCAGTCGGTTCTTCTCCGCCTTCGACAGCTTGTGGTTCTTCAGCGCCAGGCCGATGTTCTTCTGCACCGTCATCCAGGGGAACAGGCGGTGGTCCTGGAAGACGATGCCGCGCTCCAGGCTGGTGGCGACGATGCGCTCGCCGTCCAGCAGGATGTCGCCCTGGTACTCGGCTTCCAGGCCGACGATCAGGCGCAGCAGGGTGGACTTGCCGCAGCCACTGGCGCCGACGATGCTGACGAACTCGCCGGGATTGACCTTGAGATCCACGCTCTCCAGCACCGGCAGGCTGCGGCCTTCGATGCTGTAGGACTTGGACAGGTCGCGGATTTCCAGGGCGCCTGGCAGGGTTTGCTCTTCGGTAGCCGGAGTGAGCTTGGGAATGGCTGTCATGTTGGTCTCAGCGGAGGTTGCGCCAGCGCAGCAGGTGGCTGGCCAGACGGGTGAAGAGAAGGTTCATCAGGTAGCCGAGCAGGCCGATGCAGAGCACGCTGAGGACGATCACGTCCATGCGCGAACCGGCTTCGGCGTTCATCATCAGGTTCCCCAGGCCGGCGCCGGAGGAGAGGAACAGCTCGCTGCCCACTGCCGTGACCCAGGCGAACGCCAGGGCGTGCAGAACGCCGGTGGCGATGCTCGGCAAGGCGGCCGGCAGCAGCACATGGAAGAACTGCTGGAAGGGCTTCAGTTCCAGCACCCGACCGACTTCACGCAGGCGTCGGTCGACGTGGCTGAATCCTTCATAGGTATTCAGCACCATGGGGTAGAAGGCCGCCAGCGACACGATGAACACCTTGGAGAACTCGCCATTGCCGAACCACATGGCGATCAGCGGAATCCAGCCGAGCATCGGGACCTGGCGGATCGAATGCAGCAGAGGACCGATCAGGCGGTCGGCGACGCGCGATAGCGCCATCAGCACACCCAGCGCCACGCCGAAGAGAATGCCGAAGAACAGCCCGCTGCTGGTGCGCGCCAGGCTGGCGAACATGTTGACGAACAGTTCACCGCCGATGATCAGGGCCACCAGGCTCTTGCAGATATCCGCCAGGGGCACGAAGGCGTAGGCGCCGGACGCATCCTGGCGCGACATGAATTCCCAGCCGGCCAGTAGCAAGGCCGGAAGCAGCAGGCCGCGCAGGTGACGCAGGGAAGAAAGGGACAGGGACATGGATGCCTCCTAGCGGGTTTTCCAGCGGAACAGGTGTCGTTCGAGCAGACGGAACAGGAAGTCGAGGGAGAAACCGACGACGCCGGCCATCACCACTCCAACCATGACCACATCTATGCGCAGCATCTGCCGGCTCATTTCGATCATCTGCCCCAGGCCACTGTCGGCGGCCAGTAGCTCGGCGGCCACCAGCACGACCCAGGCGCGGGTCAGGCTGATGCGCAGGCCTGTGAGGATGGGCGGTGCGGCGGCAGGCAAGGCGACTTCGCGGATCAGCGTGGGCCAACGCAAGCGGTAAACCTCCGCCACCTCGAAGTAGCTGCGTGGGATTGCCTTGACGCCCTCACTGGCGGCCAGCGCCACCGGGAAGAACGCAGCCTTGGCGACGATCACGATCTTGAAGGTTTCCTCGATGCCGAAAAACAGCACGAACATCGGGATCAGCGCGATGCTGGGAATCTGCCGCAAGGTATGGAACAGCGGCCCGCAATAGGCCGTGACCGTTTTCGATAGCGCCATCAGCACGCCGAACAGCAGGCCGGCCAGGGCGCCTATGGTGAAGCCCAGGGCGAGACGCGAGAGGCTGTTCAGCAGGTGTTCCTGCAGCTCGCCGCTGGCCAGCAGCTCATCGAAGGCTTGCAGCACGTGCAGAGGGGGTACCAGCAATTGCTGGGGGAAAAGGCCGGTGTCGGCTACCACCACCCAGAGTGCAAGCAAGGCGGCAGGGGAAATGAGCCAACTGGCCCGGCTGGAGAATCTTTTAAATCCAGGATGCATCTTCAATTCTCGTTCAGCAGGGAAAGGGAAGCGCGGTTGCGACGTTGTGCCAGGAACCAGCAGGCGAGGGCGGCGAGCAACACCAGCGGAATCCAGCAGAGGAACAGGCGGTCCAACCCCAGTGCTTGGCCGAGCAGGCCGCCGAGCATGGCTCCACTGAAACCACCGAGCATGCCGGCCAGGTTGAACAGGCCGGAAATCTTGCTCTTGTCCATACGGTGCTCGCTGAGTCGGCCCATGTTCACCAGGTGCACCAGCGAACCGGCGATGCTCAGCAGTACCGCACCCAGTGCCAGGAGTGCGTAGTGGTGGGCCGTACCCAACAGCAGCAACGCAGCGATAGCAGCCGCCAGGGCCACCAGGTAGGCGGTGCCACGCCCGCTGCGTTGCACCAGATAGCCAAGACTGAACAGCGCGACGACCGAAGAGATGCCCTGGACCATCAGCAGGCTCACGGCCTGGGTCTGGGAAAGTCGGGCCACGTCCATCGCCAGCAGGAGGATGAAGGTGCCGAACAGGGCGCCGGTGGAGTTGCCGAGCATCTCCAGCAGGCAGCTTTCGGCGATGTCGGGGTTGGCCAGCATGGCCTTGACCTGCTCAAGGAAATTGCCGCCATCCACTGACGCACCGGCCTCCTGCGCGGGCCCGCTTTCCCCGCCCCAGAAGCCCAGGCTGTAGACCGCCATCAGACCGAAGCACAAGCCAATCAGGGCGAAGGCCAGGGCATGGCTGGTGGTGCCGGTCAGCCAATTGCCCAGCAGCGGACCGAGGATGCTCATGCCCACCGTCAGCGACATGCGATACCAGCCGGCCTTGGCTAGGCCGATATGCCGGAGTTGCTGGAGGAAGGCGCTGTTCATGGCGACGATGCGGAACGGGATGCAGAAGCCGATCAGCAAGCGCGCAGCGGCCAGCCACAACCAGTTGGCAAAGAGCGGGATGGCCAGGTTGAGCAGCATCGGACCGAGGCTAGCCAAGAAGTAAACCCGGCGGGTGCCGTAGCGTGCGATCACAAATCCGGCGGGCAGGGTCAGGAACACCATGCCGAGGGACTCCATGGCCGAGATGATGCCGATCTGCATGGTGTTGGCGCCGATCCCGATCGCGTAGAGCGTGGTGACGATCTTGGCCATGCCGATGGTGGCGCCGCTGAAGGCCGCGAGGAACATGAAGTTGACGAGAAAGCGCGGGTTCAAGGCTGGGGCTTTCCTGTGTCTGAGGATGGTAGGGATTGCATGCGCAAGGTCCTGATTACGAAGGCAAAGTGACTTTGCAGCATGTGTGCCAGAGGTGCTTGAGTGCTGCGAGTACAGCAGCGATGCGGGTTCCGGGGATGGGGCAGGGTGCGTTTCGCAAGGCATTGCTGCTGGTGCAGCAGCAGGGTGCTGGTGGGGCAGCAGTCGGGACGCAGGGCGCGTCTTCGCGAATTTGCACACTAGGAAGGGCAGGACTGCGTCCTGCTTGGCGAATGAATTCGCTCCCACAGGAAAAGCGTTGCACGAACAGCCCCCCCTCCCGAAAGCGGGAGAGGGGGTGAGGGTGTTACGGGCTACCTCGCAGTAATCACCGCGAGCTTGGTGATCCCTGCCCGCTCGATGGAGGCCATGGCGCGGGCCACGGCGCCGTAGTCCACCTGGTCGTCGGCCTGCAGTTGCACGCGCAGTTCCGGGTCCTTGGTCTTGGCCGCTTCCAGGCTGGTCTGCAGCAGGTCGGGCTGGATCTCGTCCTTGTTGATGAACAGCTTGCCGGTGCCGTCGATGCTCACCACCAGCGGGTCCTTCTGCTCGGGCGGGGCCACGGCCTCGGTCTTCGGCAGGTTGATCGGGATGGCGTTGGTCAGCAGCGGCGCGGTGACGATGAACACCACCAGCAGCACCAGCATCACGTCCACCAGCGGGGTGACGTTGATCTCGGAAAGGACTTCGTCGTTGTCCTGGGTGGAGAAGGCCATGTCAGGACGCCTCCTTCACGGAGCCCGCGGCGCGTGCCGGGACGGGATTGACGAGCAGCTTGAAGGCGCTCTTCTGCGCCAGCAGGTAGAAGTCGTGGGCGAAGTCGTCGAGGTCGGCGGCGGTGAGCTTGAGGCTGCGGAGGAAGTAGTTGTAGACCAGCACCGCCGGCACCGCGACGGCTATGCCCACGCCGGTGGCGACCAGCGCCGCGCCGATCGGGCCGGCTACGGTTTCCAGGCTGGCCGAGCCGGCTGCGCTGATGCCCTTGAGGGCTTCCATGATGCCCCAGACGGTGCCGAATAGGCCGATGAAGGGCGAGGTGGAACCGATCGAGGCGAGTACCGCCAGTCCGGACTCCAGGGAGCGTCGCTCACGCTGGATCTGCTGGCGCAGGGCACGCTCCAGGCGGTCCTGGTGGTTGATTGCCTGGCTCAGGTCGCCGGGTGGGCCGCCCTGCACCTGGATCGCGGCGAAGCCGGCCTGGGCCACGTGGGCGGCGGCACCGGCATGCTGCTGCAGCTGATCGGCGGCGCTGTCCAGGCTGGTGGCGCTCCAGAAGCGCTTCTGGAACTGGCGGTCGCGGTGCTTCAGGCGGGCGAACTGGATGCCCTTGACCAGGGCCAGGCCCCAGGTGACGACGGAGAAGCCGATGAGCAGCCAGATCACCAGGTGCTCGATGGAGGCGAAGGGGTTGGTTAGCAGGTCCATGGTGAATTCCTCTCTACAGGCAAAGTCGCTGAATCAGTTCAATTTGAAATCGATGGGCACGCTGACCCAGCCGTCGCGGGCGATGTCGCCCTGCTTGGCCGGCACGAAGGTCCAGCGCTTGACTGCACGCACTGCGGCTTCGTCGAGCAGTTCGCGGCCGCTGCTCTTCTGCACCTGAACCTCGCTCGGCAGGCCGCTGGCGAGTACATGCACGCGCAGCAGCACGGTGCCTTCCCAACCGCGCCGCTGGGCGAAGGCGGGGTACTCCGGCGCCGGATTCTTCAGGTAGCCGGCGTTGGCCGAGGGCGGTGTCACCGGAGCCGGGGCGGGCGGTGCCGGTGGCGCGGGCGGGGCTTCGGCCTTGGGCGCTGCGGGCGGCGGTTCGACCGGTTTGGCCACGGGTTTCGGCGCGGGCTTGGGCGGCTGCGGTTTCGGCTTGGGTTTAGGCACCGGTTTGGGCGGCGGCGGCTTCACCGCCAGTTCCTCCACCACCGGGGGAGGCGGCTCGATCACCGGTGGCGGCGGCTCCGGGGGCGGCGGTTCCACCACCGGCGGCGCCGGGGCGGTGAACTCGATGGTCATGGGCGGAATCTGCGGCGGTACTTCCGGCAGCGGCGGCGTGGGTTTCTGGCTCAGCCAGTGCAGCACGGCGCCATGCAGGACCAGGGCGAAGGCACCCAGCAACCAGGCTTCGCGGCGGCTGAGCACGCGGCTGTCGCCGGGGCTGCGGAAGACCGTGCGGTCCAGCGCCTGGCGTACCGGGACGCCGAGGTCGCGGACATCGGCTGGCCGATGTCCTCCCGACCACGGCGCGTCAGCATGGGGGGCGGTATGTAGGGCGTGGCTCATCGCCTGACAACTCCTGTCGACAAAGGTATCAGGCGATTTTCCGGGCCGGAGCCGCCACGGCGCCGAAGATTGGCGCCGCACGTTCCGCGGCGAGCTGGATACGGGATTTCAGCGCGTCGTTGGCGATCTGGTAGTTGTCGAAGTCGGCCTCGGCGGCGTAGACGCCGATGGGCAGGGTCAGCGACTGGAAGAAGCTGAACAGCGGACGCAACTGGTGGTCGAGGACGAGCGCATGGCGTTCGCTGCCACCGGTGGCAGCGAGCAGGACCGGGGTATCGACCAGCGCGTTCTGGTCGATCAGGTCGAACAGGTGCTTGAACTGGCCCGGATAGGTGCCGCGATAGACCGGAGTGGCCACCACCAGCAGGTCGGCATTTTCGATGGCGCGCAGCTCATGCTCGACGGTTTCCGGCAGTTCCTTGCGGGACAGCGCGCCGCCGACCGAGCGGGCGATGTCGCCCAGTTCGATCAGGTGACTCTGGATGGGCAGGTGCCGGCCCAGTTCGGCGACGATGGCCTGGGTCAGGACCAGGGTGCGGGAAGGACGGAAGGTGCTGCCGGTGACAGCGACCACTTTGATGGGAGTGCTCATGACGAATTCCTGATGGTGTTGCAAAGGTGGAATTGTCACGAGCAAGAGCCGTACCAGGCGCGCAAGCCCTGTAAACACGCGGGTTTGCGGTGAGGGTGTTGAAATCCAAGCAGCAGAGCTGCTGGAAAGGTGCTGCTGTGGAAGCAGTCGTGCCGCGTGCATCGGGGGAAATCCGCATTCGCGAGCAGAGCTCGCTCCTACAGGGTTCCCGGCCAGCACCGATTGGTGAGGATAATCCGTAGGAGCGAGCTTGCTCGCGAGCAAGCTCGCCCCCACATGATGACCTCAGAAGTCGTAGCTGACGCTGGTGTAGTAGAACGCCCCCTGGGCGCCTTCCGGCGAGGTGATGCTGTACTTGGGCACGCCATAGAGCTGCGGCCCTTCCAGCTTGTCCGGATGGCTGTCGAAGAGGTTGATGGCGCCCACCGACACCTTCAGGCCCTGCTCGAAGGTGTAGGACAGGTCCAGGTCGGTCACCCACTGCGGGCTGAACGTCTGGTCCAGGGCCGGGTTGGTGGCATTGCGCGCCTGCCATTCCCCGTAGCGGCGCTGGGCCAGGGTCAGGCCCCAACCCTCATAGAGCCAGGTGGCGCTGAGGGTGAGCTTGTTCTCCGGGGTGCCGTCCTCGATCAGGCCCTGCGTGGTGCGGCCGATGATCTGCGAACCCCTGATGCTGCCGACGTCACGCAGCTTGGTGATACGCGTGTCGGTCTGGCTGAATCCGGCGTTGAGGTTCAGGCGGCCGAACTGGCGCAGGTCCCACTGGTAATTGCCGGTCAGCTCGACGCCCTTGGTCCGTGTATCGGCCACGTTGGTGTAGAAGGCCGCGCTCTGGATGCTGGAGTAGGGTGTGCCGGCGAAGATCGGCGCCACCACGGAAGCGGGCAACTGGTCGGAGAGGGTGATGCGGTTTTCGATGTCGATGCGGTAGGCGTCGATCGTGAACGACGCATTAGGCAGTGGTCGCCACACCAGGCCGAGCGAGTAGTTGGTGGATTCCTCCGGGTCCAGTTGCTTGCCACCCAGCAGGGCGGCTTCGGGGCTGTCGGCGCGCAGGGTGCGTTGTTGCACCTCCACCCAGTTGCCACTGCCCGGCGGTTGTTCCACCACCTGGACGCTGAACGACGACAGCCCGCTCTGCACCAGCGACGGCGCGCGATAGCCGGTGCTGGCAGTGGCCCGCGCGGCGATTTCGGGGGTGAACTCGTAGCGCAGTGAGAGCTTACCGTTGGTGGTGCCGCCGAAGTCCGAGTAGTCCTCGGAGCGCACGGCAACGCCGGCCTGGAGCTTGTCGGTGAGCTGGCCTTCGAGATCGACATAGGCGCCCCAGACTTCGCGATCCAGGGATACGACGTCGACGTTGGTGATGCCCGAGTAGTAACCGGGGATACGTCGTCTGGTGATCGGGTCGACGGTATTGAACAGCGGTCCGTTCTGCCAGCCAGCAGCCTCACCGGCGCTCAGCTGGAAGTTTTCCTGCCTCCAGGCGAGGCCAGCGGAAACGGTCAGCGGCTTGACCAGCAGGTCGGTGGGGAAATCCCTCACCCAATCGAGGGTCAGGTTGGTCTGGTCGGCTTCGCGGGTGCCGGTGTAGATGGACTCCGGACTGGTCGTGCCCCAGCTGGGGTTGATGGTGTTGTGGTCGGTGGATTCCACCTCGTTGTTGCCATAGCTGAGTGCCAGGTCGAAGTTGCCCAGGGCTTCATCCTCGAAGCGCAGGCCACCAGTGGCCGCATAGTCTTCCAGGCGGTAGCGGGTGATGGGCACGCGGCCGTCCGGGTAGCGCGCCAGGGCCACGCTGCCGTAGTTATTGCGCAGGGTGGTGGGTGGGTCGAAGAAGTTCTCGGCGTCGGTGTTCTTGTGGGCGTAGGAGGCGAAGCCATAGGCACTCAGACCGCCACCCAGGCCGATCTCACTGTTGGCGACGAGGTTGTACTGGTCCTCGACCTTGCCTGAACCCCAGCGCCAGGTGCGATTCGGGTTGTTCTGTTCGCGCGGTGTGTTGGTGCTGGTGGAACCGGGATAGAAAATCCGGATGTCTGGGTTGGTGTCACTCGCCGGGTCCTGGTTGCCGGCGTCGAAGGAAAGGGTAAGGAAGCCGTCGTTGGGCAGCTCGAAACCTTTCCAGCCACTGGCCTTGCGTTGCAGGCCGTCGCCCTTGTCGTAACCGCCGAAGCGGTAGCCGACGTTGCCACCTTGATCGGCACTCTTGAGGACGATGTTGATCACCCCGGCAATGGCGTCGGAGCCGTACTGGGCGGCGGCGCCGTCACGCAGGATTTCCACGCGCTGGATGGCCGTGAGCGGAATCAGGCTGAGGTCCACGGCGGCGGCGCCGCGTCCGTTGACCAGGCTCTGGCGGGTGACGTTGGCACTGGTGTGGCGACGCTTGCCGTTGACCAGCACGAGGACCTGATCCGACGCCAGGCCACGCAAAGAGGCCCCCTGGGCGATGGAGCCGGCGAAGGCGCCCTGGGGCGACTGCGGGAAGTTGAAGGACGGCGACAGCGCAGTCAGGGCGCCGGACAAGTCGCTGGCACCGGTTTCCTGAAGTCGTTCACCGGAGAACACATCCACGGGGGCGGCGCTTTCCAGCGCGGTGACGTCACTGCGGCGGGTGCCGACCACGACCACTGTGTCGAGTTGGTCATTGCTTTTGGCGGCAGCGCCGGTTTCAGCGGCCTGGACCGGAACACAGGCATTGGCGACGACCAGCGCAATCGCGCTGGCCAGTTGGTTGAAGCGAAACATCCGTTATTACCCCTGTTGGCAAGGAATCCTGATTAGGTGAAGCAGGGCGCTTGTCCGCACCTCTTGTTCCTGCCTTTGAGCAATGGCTGTGCCATGTGTAAAAACCAAAACAATTCAATGGCTTGCGAACGGTGTGCTGGGTGGCCAGCAGGGCATTGGCTCAGCTCAAGCAGTCGGGAAGCAGTGGGGTAGCAGTGGGGTAGCAGTGGCTCTTTGCGGGGATCGATGGGTATCGCTTCGCTCAACCGCATCCTACGGAGCCAAGTCGTAGGATGGGTGGAGGCCACGATACCCATCATCGGAAGCCAGCAAGGGACCACTGGAAACGAAAAAAGGGGCCGCAATGCGGCCCCTTTTGGGTGGAACGGCGCTTCGATCAGAAGCGGCTGGTCAGGCTCACGCCAACGGTGCGCGGGTCGCCGTAGGTGATTACGTACTGGCCACTGCCCACGGCGCCGTTCGGGCGGCCGTGGACCTGGTAGCGACGGTCGGTGAGGTTGTTGACGAAGCCGGTGACGCTGATCTGGTCGTCCGGGGAGAACCAGGTCAGGCGTGCGTTGGCCAGGGTGTAGTGCGGCTGGCTGAGGGTGTCTTCGCTCTGGCGGTCGGCGAGGAAGTACTCCTTGCCGCGGTAGCTGACATCGCCACCGGCCACCAGCTTGCCGCTGCCATCCAGGGGGATGGTGTAGTCGGCCCCGAGGGACACCACCTGCTCTGGCGAACGCACGAAGCGGTTGCCGCTGTAGTCGGCAGTGACCGCGCCGGTATTCGGGTTGACGTTCTTGAAGTCGGTGTACTCGGTGTCCAGGTGCGACAGCGCGGCACGCAGGTGCAGGCGGTCGGTGGGCTGGGCTTCCAGTTCCAGCTCTGCACCCTTCACCTCGCCGGCGGCGCCGTTGGTGAGGGCGGTGGTGAGCACGCCGTTGTTCACCGTCAGCAGGTTCACCTGGATGTCCGTGTAGTCGTAGTAGAAAACGTTGGCGTTGGCGGTCAGGCGACCGTCGAACCACTCCGACTTCAGGCCGATTTCGTAGGCATCCAGTTCTTCCGGGTCCACCGTGGTGAGGCCGGAGAGGCCGCCGGAGAGACCGGTGTTGAAGCCGCCGGAACGGAAGCCGTGCGCATAGCGGAAGAACACCCGCAGGTTCTCGTTGATGCGGTACTCGGGCGTCAGGTCGTAGGTCCAGGCGTCCCAGGTCTTGTCCTTCTGACTATTGCCATTGTTGTCGGCGCCCAGCACCGGAACCAGCGCGCCATTGACGCGGCGCAGCTGCACCAGGTTCAGATCGATATCCTTCTCCTCCTGCGTCCAGCGCAGGCCACCGGTCACGCTGAAACGCTCAGTGAAGTCGTAGGTGACGTTGCTGAACAGCGCGTAGCTGTCGGTCTTGTGGTCGTAGCTGAGGTCGCGGTACACGGTGCCAACCTGGTTGGTGCCGGTGCCGTTGGGGCTGGTGCCCGGCAGGATCTGCCGAACCTGGGCGCTGTCCAGGTCCTCGTGGAAGTAGTGCGCGCCGAGCAGCCAGCGCAGAGACCTGTCTTGCGGCGAGGAGAAGCGGAATTCCTGGGAATACTGGTTGTACTCGTTGTCGGTGTCGGTACGGCCGTTGACCTCGTAGGGCGTGTAGTCCGCGTCGATCAGCGACTGATTGCGGATGTAGTCGTAGGCGGTGATGGAGGTGAACTTGTAACCGCCCAGGTCCCAATTGAGGGTCAGCGACGAGCCATCGTGGTCCAGCTTGTAGTCTTCGTTGACGTTGATCTGGATCTTGCTGCCATGGGGCCGCACGTAGCCGACGTTGTAGTAGCGGCCGACAGGTAAGGAGCCGTTGCTTCCGTCGCCCTTGAACTCGCGGCCGTGGATCTTCCACAGGGCTTCCAGGTCCGGCGTCAGCTGGGCGAGGAACTGCACGCGGAAGGCTTTCTTGTTGACGTCCCCGTAGGTTTGGTCAGCGGTGAGGTTCTTGGTGAATCCATCGCGCTCTTCGGAATAGATCGCGACGCGGCCGGCCAGGCGTTCGTCCACCAGACTGCCGCCGACGGCGCCGGTGAGGATGCGTTCGTTCTTGCTGCCGAAGCCGATGGTGCCGTAGCCGTCGGTATCGAAGTCGGGCTTCTTCGAGATGATGTTCACCGCGCCGGCCGTGGTGTTCTTACCGTACAGCGTGCCCTGCGGGCCACGCAGGATCTCGATGCGCTCCAGGTCGTAGAGCGGGCCGCCGCCGGCGATGGGCGCGTTCAGGTAGACGTCATCGGCGTAGATGCCCACGGGGTAGACCGTGGCGGCACCGGTATCGCCGGTACCCAGGCCACGGATGTACCAGCGCGGACGGCCGTCACCGTCCGGATTCTTGGCCGAAGCGTTGGGCACGAAGGTGGTGATATCGCCTATGGCGCGTACGCCGTCGGCAGTGATGCTGGTGCCATCCACCGCGGATACGGCAACCGGCACTTCCTGCAGGGTTTCCTCACGGCGCTGGGCGGTGACGGTCACGGTTTTCAGTGCGGTGGTGCGGCCTTCTTCCCCCTGTACGGCCTTGGCCGGTTCGGCGGCGTACGCCTGGCTACCACTGGCAGCACCTGTCAGAAGCAGGGCAACCCATATGCCCCGGGTGATTGGATTGAGTTTATGCATGGTCCCTCCCAATTAAATTAAAAGTTGAAGGCGTGACACTCTGAAGTGGACTTGTCTGGTGTCTTGCCGACTGCCTGTAAGTTATTGAGCAGGGACTGTGCCAAGTTTCTGTTGCTACCTCTAAAATACTTTATAAATAGCTTATAATATAATGAAAATGCGCGGTTTATAGGATTTATAGAGATGTTTTGAGTTTTTCAGGCGGACAACTAATGGGCTTGCTGTACTGTTCAGTGGGAGAACTTGAAGTGACTTGCGTAAGTTTCAGCAGCGTTGCTGAGGAAGTGCTGATTTAGCAGCAGTGAAGTTGTTGCTGCTGCTCCTGCAGCAGCAACGCTCTTCAGACCGCCAGGCGGGAGGTGGCGCCGATGACTTGCTCGAACACGCTCAGATCGATCCAGTCGCGTACATCGAAACGACGGGGTATGAATTCCCAACGGTGGAGGAAGTCGGTGAAGTCCTGCAGGGCTTCGATCGAACGCTCATCCAGCGTCGTGCGCAGACGGCGATGGGCATCCTCGCCGTAGGCGGTGGCCACCCAGAACTCGCTGGTGTTCAGCTCGCGAGCGAGAAAGCGCCGGGTCTCGTCCGGGTTGGCCCAGGCCCATTGCTCCGTGCGCAGCACCGTATCGACGATGCGAACCGCCGCATCGAAATGATTTTCCAGCAAGTGCTGGTCGACAGTCAGGGTACGCGGCGTGCCGTTGTTGGAGCGGATCAGCGGGTCCGGGTGCGAGCCGGTGTCGACCACTACCCGCAGGCCGAACTCATGGGCCAGGTGAACCGCGTGCGCGCCCTTGAGGAAGATCGCGTCGATGTCACCGCGCAGCAGGCCGATGAGTTCGTTGTTGCGTCGGCTGACGCGACTCACCCCAAGGCTCACTTCGGCGCCGTACAGGTGCTGCTTCTGTTCGTCGCTGTAGGTGCCGCCGTAGGGGTAGTCCACCAGCTCAACGTCGGAGACCGACAGGCCATCCAGGCGCAGCGCATTCTCCAGGCCACGCAAGGCCTGTGCGCGGGTGAAGTCGATCTGTACGTTGGCCCACTTGGGCAGGCCGAAGCGACGGTTCTTCAAGTCGCGGATGCTGCGCACGCCGCTGTCCTCGGTCGTGAGGATGAGCTGCACTTCATCGCTCCACGACAAGCCCAGCACTCGGGTCTGCACGCCACTGGAGTAGGCCCATATGGCCGGGATGTTGCCGCCATGGCGGACGGAGTTGGGCAAGTGATGGTCGTAGTGGGCCTCGCGCACTTCCCGTTCGCTGGATTCGCGCAAGGACTGGATACGGGTGCCGAAAGGTCGGAATACCTCCGCCAGGCGGCCGGATTGCACGGCGATGCCAAGCCCGGTGGGAACCGGGCTGTGGGTGTACCAGAGGGTATCGAGTGAATTGCTCATGGGGAGTTTCGGTTCTCGGGTTCGGGGCGGTCAGCTCGCCAGGGCGGAGCTTGCGTTACGCAGGGTTTCCAGCGGCCGGGGATCGATCCACTGGCGGACATCGAAACGTTGCGCAGTGAACTGCCAGCGGTGGAGGAAGTCGGTGAAATCCTGCAGGGCGGCGATGGCGGTTTCGTCCAGGGCGGTGCGTAGGCGCAGGTGGGCGTCCTCGCCGTAAGCCTGGCTGACCCAGTACTCGCTGCTGTTGGTTTCGCGGGCGAGGTAGCGGCGGGTGTCCTCAGGGTGGGCACCGGCCCAGGCTTCGGCGCGCAGGACCGAATCGAGAATGCCGACCGCGACCGGGAAATGCTGGTCGAGCAGGTTGGCATCCACACTCAGGGTGCGCGGCGTGCCGTTGTTCGAGCGGATCAGGGGCTCGGGGTGGGAGCCGGTGTCGATGACCGTGCGCAGGCCGAACTCATGGGCCAGTTGGGCGGCATGGGCGCCCTTGAGGAAGATCGCATCCACCTCGCCGCGCAGCAGACCGACCAGTTCCGCGTTACGACCCTCGGCGCGGCGTGCGCTGACCGGGGTGCCGCCGACATCCTGCACCTGCTGATCACTGAAGGTGCCGCCATAGCGGTAGTCCACACGCTCCACATCCTTCACCTCCAGGCCTTCCAGCTTGAGCGCGTTTTCCAGGCCGCGCAGGGCCTGCGCCCGGGTGAAGTCGATCTGTGCGCTCGCCCAGTCGGGCAGGCCGAAGCGCCGTCCCTTGAGGTCTTTCACGTTGTGGATGCCGCTGTCCGGACGGGTGAGGATCAGCTGTACCTCGTCGGCCCAGGACAGGCCAATGACGCGCGTGTCGCGCCCGGCCGCGCGGGCCCAGATGGCCGGGATGTTGCCGCCATGGCGCACGGAATTGGCCAGGGTGTGGTCGAAGTGGGATTCGCGCACGGCTTGGTTGTCGGACTCACGCAGCGACTGGATGCGGGTACCGAGGGCGCCGACGCTGGACTCCAGCCAGCCTTTCTGCACGGCGATGCCAAGCCCGGTGGGCACCGGGCAACGGGTGTACCAGAGGGTATCGAGTGGTTGGCTCATAGGGTCTTCCTTGGTGTCAGGCGGTGGCTTTGAGGGGCGAACTGGCTTGCTGCGCTGCGGGTGTGCGCAGCAGCGGCAGCACTTCCTGACCGATGCGCAGAGCTTCTTCCAGGTGCGGGTTGGCGGCCAGGATGAAGGTCGAGAAGCCTGCGTCGCGGTATTCGGCGAGGCGCTCTGCAATGTTCTGGTGGCTGCCCACCAGGCCCACGGTCGGCCCCGGCTTGGCCTTGGCGAAACCGGCCCAGAGGTTGGGGCCGAGGATCAGGTCGTCGAAGCCGTTGATGTCCTTGTGGTAGGCGGTCTGGCGGGCCGCACCAACCGAGTCGGAGCCACTGGTGAACTGCTTCACCTGCGAGCTGCCTTTGCCTTCCAGGCGCTCGAACTGGCTGCGCAGGTCGCGCCAGGCGGCCTCTTCGGTTTCGCGGGCGAACAGGTCGACACGCAGGCCGAAGCGCACACTGCGGCCTTGCTTGTCCGCCAGTTCGCGCACACGGTCGATGTGCGGCTTGAGTTTGTCTACCGGCTCGGCCCAGTTCAGGTAGACATCGGCGTGACGTGCCGCGACGTCCAGCGCGGCGTCAGAGAAACCGGAGAAGTACACGCCGGGCTTGCGTTCGTTGTGCAGTCCCTGGGGCAGGGAGCCGTTGTCCAGGCGGTAGATATCGCCCTCGTAGGAGAAGCGCTCGTTCTCCCAGAGCCCCTGGATGATGTCGAGGAATTCGCCGGTGCGCTTGTAGCGCAGGTCGTGTTCGAGGAAGTCGCCGTTGGCGCGTTGGCTGGCCGGATTGCCGCCGGTGATGATGTTCCACTCCAGGCGGCCACGGCTTAGGTTCTGCAGGATGGCGGCCTGCTGCGCGGCGTAGGCCGGCAGCGTCCAGGTGGCCTGGAAGGCGATCAGAAACTTGATGCGACGGGTTTCGCGAGCCAGTGCGGCGGCGGCGATCCACGGCTCGGGGCCAGTGGGCAGCAGGGCGCCCTCGAAACCGGCCATCTCGGCGGCTTTTGCGACTTGGGCGATGTAGTCGATGTAGGTGAAGTCATCCGGCGTTCCGTCGGGCAGCAGGCCCGGGGCAATGTCGCCTGGCCGGCGCAGCGAATTACCGCGATTGTGCTTGTCGGTGCTGAGTTGGGGGCCGTCGGTGCCGAGCGGCAGGCGCCAGAAGAATTCGGTGCTCATGTAAGCTCCTGAGAGTTGGAATTGCCGAGTTGTATCCAGGATTAGCAACCCCCATGCCACGCACCTTGGCCAGGCTGCAACGCCCACCAGCTCTGGCTTTCGGCGCTGCTGATGAAACGCCGCGGGTGCTGATTGCGTCTCCAGCAGCAGTCGCCCAGCAACTGCTGTCCGGCAGGCAGCAGATTGTGCCAGCGACCAGCGCCGGCCCCTCGTGCTGCGCGGGCTGGAGGTGCTGGCACAAGTCCTGCTCTGAGGCTTTCACGCCGTGTAAACGGCCGGCAACGGAGGACCGTTGCGACCCTTCCCGGACAGAAACAGGACCGCTTCCATGACTCAGACAACCCAAGCCCTCGACAGCGTCATCCTCGACCAGGTGGTACAGGCCAAACGAGATTTCGAGAAAGCCTTCCGCGTGCTGAAGGAGACCCGCACCATCACCGCGACCAACACGCTGCAGGCCTACCTGCGGGTACGCGCCAGCGACCTGGTGATCGCCCTGCGCGCGCCCAGCCCATGGGCCGATGACCAGAGCATCCGCGCCTCGGTGGTCAGCCATGACGGCACCGTCCACCTGGACGAGAACCTGGCCCCCGGCAGTGCCCTGGAGGCCAGCAAGGAAGCCGGCAGTGGCAAACGCTATGCGCTGGTGTTCCAGGAGCGCCCGGAGGTCAATCTGGTGGTTCATGTGCACACGCCGTACCTCGGTGGCTGGGCCGGCGCCCACCGCGTGCTGCCGTTGCGCTATGCCGCCTCGCAACGGGTGACCCTGGCCCGTGAACTGCCGATCTACATCGACCGCCGGCAGTCCGAGCCGTCCTTCATTGTCGAGACCATCAGGGCCAACCCGCACACGCCGGGACTGCTGGAAGCCAATGGCGGCGCCACCTTCTGGGGTGAAGGTATCCTCCCGGTGGCCAAGCTGATCCTGCTGGTGGAAGAGGGCGCCTACTTCCAGGCCCTGGCGGAAAACCTCGGCGGCTCCCAGGACTTCGGTCCGGGCGTGCTGGAGCAGCAATGGAAAATGACCGGCCTCTGGGACGAGGGCCGCAAGTTGTTGGAACGAGCGGCCTGACGCGGCAAGGAAAAATGCCCGGCGGATGCCGGGCGTTTTCATAGATCCCGTAGGTTGGTCCGAACTACGCGAGGTCCAACGAACAGGCCACGCATCGATGGGTTTCGCTGCGCTCTACGCCAACCTGCGGTTGCGCGGTACCTGGAGCAGCGAGCTTGCTCGCGACAGATCGCGCTCGGGTTGTTCGCGAGCAAGCTCGCTCCTACACGCCGCAACAGACGGCGAACTGAGGGGCGCCGTCCTTGGCGCGAAACAGGTTTCAGAGTTCGTTCTTGTAGACCTTGCCGCCCTTCATCACCCATTGGACCTTTTTCAGCACGCGGATATCGGCCAAGGGATCGGCGTTCACGGCGATGATGTCGGCATAGCGTCCGGCGTCGAGGCTGCCGATGTCGTCACTGGCGCCCAGCCATTTCGCGGGGGTGACGGTGGCCGCCTGGATCGCTTGCAGCGGCGTCAGTCCGGCTTCCACCAGGTAGTGGAACTCCACAGGGTTGGTGCCGTGCGGGGTGATGGGCGCATCGGTGCCATAGATGATCGGGATACCCGCCTTGATCGCCTTGCCGATGTTCTGTTTGTGGATGGTCCCGGTCTGCTTCAGCACGGCCAGGTTGTACTGGTTGGCGCCGGCTTCCACGGCATGTTCCAGGGCCAGGCTGTCGATGGCCAGGGTCGGGACGATGGGAATGTTCTTCTGCTTGAGCAGCTTCAGGCCTTCGTCGTCCACCAGGGAGGCGTGCTCGATGCTGTCCGCACCCAGGCGTGCGGCCAGACGGATGCCATCGGCGCCGTGGGCGTGCACCGCAACCTTCTTCCGGTAGCGGTGGGCGGTGTCGATCACGGCCTTCAGCTCTTCCTCGCTGAACTGGGTCACTCGCGGATCTGTGCCGCTCATGAAACCGCCGGTGATGCAGACCTTGATGAAGTCCGCGCCGTACTTGAACTGCTGGCGGACCTTGCGCTCGAAGGCCTCGGCGCCGTTGGCCACGCCCGGACCGTCCTGATCCTCTTCGGGCGTACTGACCTGACCCGAGCAGTGGCCGCCAGTGGTGGTCAGCAGGGTGCCTGCGTCGTAGATGCGCGGGCCGGGAATGTCGCCGTCTGCGATGGCATCGCGCAGGGCGATGCCGGTGAAGGCTCGACCGCCCATGTTGCGCAGGCTGGTGAAGCCGGATTCCAGGGTGGCCTTGGCCTGTTTCGCGCCAGCCAGGGCGCCACGGGCGGTGCCGATGCGCGGGCCGAAGCCGCCCAGGTGCACGTGGAAGTCGATCAGTCCCGGCAGCAATGTGCTGTCGCCGAGGTCGATCTGGCGCGCCTCGGGCGGGATCGGCAGCCCCTGTCCGACGGCCTTGATGCGGTCGCCTTCGACGAGTACCACGGGGTTGTCCAGCACCTTGCCGGTGTTCACGTCGATCAGGTGGGCCGCCTTGAGGGCCAGCAACTCAGGCGGTGCCGGTGGTGCCTTTGGAGCGTCGGCCTCGGAGGCCTGGACAAGCCCGGCGAGCAGTATGGCGGAGGAAGCCAGCATGAGCCGGCGGCTGTTGCGAACAGCGTTGTTGAGTAGCGATGACATTTTCCGATCCATGAAAAGCCCGCGCGCCACGGCATGAACATGGCGGCGGGAAAGGGAGCCCGATAAGGCTGTATGAAAACTGTCGGGCGATGTTTTCGCACGGCCTGCCGTAGGGAGAGGAGATGGTAATCAGCGCCGGGTAGCGCCTTCCTTCTGCTTGGCCTCGAGGATGGCGGTGTACTCGCCCGGATCCACGCCGTTGAGGTAGTAGTTGCCAACGTGGTGCAGGCGCCAGCGGATCGGGTCGTGGGTGGTGTGAACCCGCGCGTTGCGCCAGTAACGGTCGAGGTTCCACTTGGTCAGCGAGGCGCTGGCACCGAGCAGGGAGAAAATATCGCTGGAAATCTTCAGCGAGGCGCTGTCGGAGTGAGCGCGCGCCGTGGCCACGGAGAGGATCAGTTCGTCCTGTAGTTCCTTGTTCTCCGGGTCTTGGTCATGGCGATCGAATACGCGTGCGGCATCGCGCAGCAGGGATTCGGCAGCGCGTAGGGCGACGGCGTATTCACCGATCTGGCGGATGATGTGTGGCTCTTCGCTGGCATTCTCTACGCCACTCTCGACCCAGGGGCGCGACTGGTTGCGCAGGTACTGCACCCCGGCATCCAGGGCGCCGGCGGCAATTCCGGTATCGATGGCTGCGTGGAGGATCTGCGGGAAGCTCAGCCAGGTGCGCTTCATCGGTCCTTCACGGCGCGAGACATAGCGCTCATCCAGCTCGATCTCGTTGAAGATCACGGTGCCGCTGACGGAATTGTTCTGGCCAAAGGCCTCCCAGTCATCCACCAGCGTCAGGCCGGGTGTATCGCGATGCAGCAGTACGCCGACGCCACCGTCATCGGAGGCAGCGGTCAGGGAAATCCATTCCGCTAGGTACGAACCCGTGGAGTAGAACTTGCTGCCATTGAGCACAAGCTTGCCGTCGGCGCGGCGCTCCACGCGGGTCTTGAGGGCGAACTTGTTCTTGCCGCCGACTTCCGCCAGCGCATTGCCGAAGCGTTTGCCGGCCAGTACATCGGCGATCACCCGCTCACGTACCTCCTGCGGGTAATTGGAGGTCAGCAGGCCGCGCAGCATCACGTTGTGGATCTGCAACAGCTGCCCGACGCCACCGTCCGCCACGGAGATGATCCGCACAGTTTCAACGATGGTCTCTACCGAGGCCCCAAGACCGCCATTGGCCTTGGGTACACCTACGGCTGTAATGCCGCTCTGCGAAAGCAGATCGGCCTGGCGGCGCGGCAGTTCGCCATTGTGCGCAGGGTTTGCAGCGATCTCGGCGATTTCCTTGGCCACCTCTCTTGCCGCATCCAGTGCTTCAGTCTCGCTGCGCAGGATGCGCACCGCGCTGGGCGCTTCGCGGGTAGCCAGGCTGCGTTCGGCCGTACTCATGATTCCACCTCTGTCGATTCATCTGTCTGCATGCCTGGCTGCGCCGGGCGATTGCGGTGGCTTGAGCAGCTTCTGTGCCAAAGGTTGGGAAACGAGGTAGAGGCCAGGAGCGGCGCGGCTTCCACATTTCAGGCTGGGGGTTGGTGAAGCATCCCTTGCTGATCTGGCAGCAGCATTAGGATGGCGGCTGCTTCAAGGCCAGCAACGCACGAGCAGTGCTGCTGGCCTGACAGCAGAAGTGGCTCGGCTCGATTCATACGACCCCATCAGCCATGGGCCGTGTGGTGCTTGGCACAGGCATTGCGATGCACTTGCAACGGCCAGTGAAGGCCGCATTGTTCGTTCAATCCGGAGTGCCTCATGACTATCGCCGTTGCTTCGCCCACCGCTCGCCAATCCACCCTCGAACAGATCTGGTTCACCCGCTGCCCGGTGCCCACGGCTTCGGGTATCGCGTACAAGCTCGGCTGGCTGACCGAAGAGTTCGCCGCCGATGGCCTGCCGGTTTCCACCCTCCAGGAGGCTCGCCAGCTCGGCCATCACCACTACGATCACGAGCTGCCGGGGCTTTTCCGCGAGGGGGGCAACATTCCTGCCCTGGCAGCCCGTGCAGCGGGGGCGCCGAGCCGACTGATCGGCCTGACCTGGATCGAGGAATGGCAGACCATCCTGGTTCGTCCCGACTCCGGGATTCGCAGCCCCGCCGACCTCAAGGGCAAGCGTCTGGCGCTGCCAGCCTGGTCGGACAGCCGCGGCGGCAGCATTGCCCGAGGCATGAGCCTGCATGGCTACAAGGGCGCCCTGGCATTGGCCGGCCTGGGCTTCGACGACGTGCAGCTGGTGGAGGTGGCGCTGCTGGACCAGGCGGTCGCACGCACGCCGGAAGAGGGCCTGCAGCGCCTGTGGTCAGGGCTGGATCACCTGGTGCGTGGCGAGGTGGATGCGGTCTACGTGAAGGGCGCCTCCGCCGCCGATGCAGCAAGGCGCCTGGGGTTGGTGGTGGGCATCGACCTGGACCGCGTGGCGGGGCCGCGCTACCGCATCAACAACGGCACGCCGAGGCCAATCACGGTCCACCAGAGTCTTCTCGACCAGCACTTCGACCTGGTGGTGCGCTTCCTCGCCCAGACACTGCGGGCCGCCGAGTGGGCCAGCGACAACCGCGATGCCCTGCACAGCATCCTGCAACTGGAAACCCGTGCCGGCAGCGCGGGCGTGGCCGAGGCCTATCGCGACGACTTCCACACCACACTGGCGCCGGACCTGTCGGAGCAGCGCCTGGAATACCTCGGAATCCAGAAGGACTTCCTCAACCTGCATGGCTTCCTGGAGCGGGATTTCGATATCGCCGAGTGGGTGGACCCGAGGCCGTTGCAGGCAGCCCATGATCTCCTGGCGGTACGTCGCAGGGGTTGATGGGTATCGCAGGCTCCACCCATCCTACGAATACTCTCCGTAATTGGATGGACTCGCCCTCGCCGAGGCGTCGAGCGCGCCACGGTGGCACCCTACGATAACCACCGACAGCGAGGGCAAGGCCATGCAAAAGCGTACGACGAAACCGCAAGCTGCACACCCGGAAACGCTCTCTCTGTGCACGACAGTCGCTGTTGATCTGGCCAAGCAGGTGTTCCAAATCGCCGGCGAAGAGGCGCACGGAGAGCTGGTGTACGAAAAGCGTCTCCAGTCGCGCGAGGCGTTCTCGAGGTTTTTGTACCAGATCGCCAAGGGCGCGACGGTCTTGCTGGAGACCGGGCCGGGCGCACAAGCCTGGGCAAGACAGGTGCAGGCCCTGGGTTGTCAGGTGCGCTTGTTACCCGCACAGCGAGTCGCCGAGCACCGCAGTGGTGCCAAGAACGATCGCAACGATGCGCAGGCGATCTTGCGCGCCGGACGCGATACCACCATCCATGCCGTACCGGTGAAAACCGTGGAGGCCCTGGCCATGCAGGCGGCGCATCGGGTCAGACAGGGCTACCTACGGCGCCGGACGACGCTGGGCAATCAAATCCGGGGGCTGCTGCTCGAGCATGGCCTGGCGATCCCGCAAGGCGCTGCAGCGCTCAGCGACCGCGTGAGCCGGATTCTGGAGGATGCCACGTTGCCGCTGCCAGACCTGCTGCGTGAGCTGATCGCCGATATGCAGGCGGAATGGCAGGCGCTGGAAGGCCGTCTCCTGCTGCTGACCAAACGGCTGGAACAATGTGCACGCGCGGACAAGACCGCCTCGCGACTGATGAGCGTGCGCGGGGTTGGGCCGATCATCGCCACTGCCCTGGTCGCCAAGCAGGTCAAGCCCGCGTGCTTCCCGAATGCACGCCAGTTCGCGGCCTACTTTGGCCTGGTACCCGATCAGCACAGCAGCGGGCAGAAGGTTCGGCTCGGCAAGATGAGCAAACGCGGTGATGGTTATCTGCGCAGCCTGATGGTCGAGGGCGCCCATGCGGTGCTCCGCACGCTCAAGGCTGACTCCGAGGAAGTGGACGACCGTCGGCTGAACCGCTGGATGCAGCGGCACGGACGCAAGGGGGCGGCCATACGTCTGGCCAACCGCAACTTGCGTATCGTCTGGGTGCTGCTGCAGTCGGACGCCCGCTACTGCCGTAATCCCTCTGTCCAACCGGGAGCAACGATAGCCGAATAGATCCCACGAGATCCCGCCACCGAGGCGCTGAGCGCCTCAACCGCTGCTGAGAACATTGACCCCAGGTCAGACCGTCGCGCGATGATGCCTGCCATCCTACTGGCCCCTAAGCCTCTTCGTAATTGGCACGGCGCGAGCTCAGACAATGTTGGCCCGGAGCCCCTTTGCGGCTCCCTTGCTGAGGCCTGATACATAGATGCAACCGGGTTTCTCTGTTCAAAGCGGGTTGACAGTAAAAGGCGAGTCCATACATAGG
>NZ_SSOK01000056.1:0-113368 GCF_029871195.1 Pseudomonas sp. BN415 | reverse complement strand
CGTACCCGCCGCGACCTCTCCGGCATCAAGGAAGTCCACTACGACGGGGAAGCCGTCTCCTATGGCCGTGGCCAGTCCTTCCTGTTCGGTTCTGCGTCAGGCATACAGCTCGCCATCTACAACAAGTCCTTGCAGGCCTGGAGCATCGACAAGCTCGACTACTGGCGTTCGGTCTGGTCCGGCATGGACAACCCGTTCAATTCCGACGACGACCAGAACTACGACCCCGAAGCACCTGTCTGGCGGATCGAGCTGCGCTATCACCACTCCATCGTCCAGCAGTTCGCTGACGGCTCGGCCGATATGCAGACGGGCGCCATGATCGACAACCGCACCTTTGCCGAGCTGGCCGGCCATCTCGACGGGCTGTTTCAGTACGGCCTGGAGTCTTTCCGCCTGTGTTCCAGCAAGGGCGTGCTCGATGCCTTCTGGACCCTCATGCGCCAGGACGTGAAGGTGTCTATCCCGGCTGAATCGCTGGCCGGACGCACCCACTACAAACGCCACTTCAAGACCTCCCAGGGCTTCACCGGCAAGAACGTGGAGCTGTTCCTGGGAAACTTCATCAGCCTGCTCGCACGGGAGCGTGTAGGCGCGGAAAAGGCCTTCGCCAGCCTCAGGGAGTGGGTGTGTTGGCCCGTCATTCGCGATCACTACGCCGCAAAGGAAAAGGGCGAGCGTGATATCTACAAGCACATCCAGAAGCTGCTGACGGAGCGAACGATCAGGTGGGGTAGGGCGGTATGACGGCGCGCAAGGACGGTAAGACCTGGACGGCGGATTTCTACGAGAACGGTCGCACCGGACGCCGTATCCGCAAGAAGGGCTTTGCCACCAAGGCTGCTGCACAGCGCTATGAGGCGGAGTTCTTGGCCTTGCTGAAGCATACGGGCAGGCCCTTGGATGATCGCCTCTCGGACCTGGTAGAGCTCTGGTACGACCTGCATGGCTGCTCACTCAAAGACCACAAGTACAGACTCGCTCGCACACTGGCGGTGGTCGAACGACTACAAAACCCATGCGTGTCTGACTTCGATACGCTCGCTTGGGCTCGTTACCGGCAATCACGTCTCAAGGACGTCTCACCGCACACGGTCAACCATGAGCAGCGTTACCTCTCCGCTGTTTTCTCGGAGCTGACCCGTTTGGGGGCATGGGTGGGAAACAACCCTCTTGCCAACGTCCGCCAGATCAAGACCGATCAGGTAGAACTCACATTCCTGACCTTGGCGCAGATCGAACAACTCCTCGAGGAGTGCCGCAAGTCCACCAATAACCACACCTATCCCGTCGCGCTGATCTGCCTGGCAACCGGAGCCCGATGGGATGAAGCCGAGTCGCTGCAGCGCAGTGCCATATTCGGGGGCAAGGCACACTTCCACCGGACCAAGAATCGCCAGTCCAGGTCAGTGCCGATCCCGGCTGAAGTGGAGGCGATAGCGCTCAAGATCGGGATGCCCGGGAATGGCCGGCTGTTCATGTCCTGCAGGGCTGCGTTTCGGAGCGCCTACCAACGCTGTGGTTTCCATACGCCAGGGCAGATGACCCACATCCTCCGGCATACCTTTGCCAGTCACTACATGATGGGCGGAGGGGACATCCTCAGCCTGCAGCGGATCCTCGGGCACTCGTCCATCGCCATGACCATGCGCTACGCGCACCTGTCGCCGGATCATCTGGAATCCGCATTGCGTCTGTCGCCATTGGCGCAAAGCAGGCACGTTCCAGTATGATTTCAGTGATTGCAATGATTCCACTGGAGGTCCCTATGGCTAGCATCACGATTCGCAACCTGGACGATGAGCTGAAAGCTCGGCTTCGTGTCGTCGCCGCCAGCCATGGTCGCTCGATGGAGGAAGAAGTGAGGGTGATCCTTGCTGAAGCGCTTGCGAAGCAGAACAAGCCCAGCGGAATGGGCACTCGGATTCACGAACTTTTTGCCGCTGCGGGCGGTGTGGATTTGGAATTGCCTCCCCGCAACACAAAGGCACGTGCAGCGGACTTTGATGAATGATCCTGTTAGACACCAATGTCCTTTCGGAGATGATGAAATCCAGGCCTGACCCAAGCGTCGTTGCATGGCTGGATGCTCAGCCAGGTAGCGAACTGGTGATCTGTTCCATATCAGTGGCTGAGATCCTTTATGGGATCGCCAGGATGCCAAACGGTAAGCGGAAGGATTTGTTGGCGATAGGCGCCGACACGCTTTTCAACAAGCTCTTTGCCGGCTGCATTCTGCCTTTTGATGTGGATGCAGCTGTGCACTATGCGGCGCTGGTTTCGGCCAGTGAAGCCAAGGGAAGGGTGACAGATATGGCTGATGGACAGATTGCGGCGATAGCCCGGCTCTACAGCGCCCAGGTCGCTACACGAAACACCCGTGACTTCGAAGAGTTGGGGGTGGACCTTGTGAATCCTTGGGAAGGTGCCTAGCAAAGGCTCGGTAGTCGGGATGTAGTCTGTCGCCCAAAACAAAAAAGGGCTAGCTTGCGCTAACCCTTTGATTTGTATGGTGGCTACACCGGGACTTGAACCTGGGACATCAGCATTATGAATGCTGCGCTCTAACCGACTGAGCTATGTAGCCGAGTGGCGCGCATTTTCCGTATCTGTCGGGGGGCTGTCAACCCCCTCGCTTAGATAATTTTGTGATCTTTCAATTGTTTAGGTGGTGAGAACGTTTCAGGGGAGTGCGGTGGCCGGGGAGGGTTTTCAGCGGATCGAAGCAGGTGCCTGTGATGGGTATCGCTTCGCTAAACGCCATCCTACAGAAGCAAAAAGCCCCGGAGGTCCGGGGCTTCTTCGTGGATCAGACGTTAAAGCGGAAGTGCATCACGTCGCCGTCTTTGACGATGTATTCCTTGCCTTCCAGACGCCATTTGCCGGCTTCCTTGGCACCGTTTTCACCCTTGTACTGGATGAAGTCGTCGTAGGCGACTACTTCGGCGCGGATGAAGCCTTTTTCGAAGTCGGTGTGGATAACGGCAGCAGCCTGCGGGGCGGTGGCGCCGATACGGACGGTCCAGGCGCGGACTTCCTTCACACCTGCGGTGAAGTAGGTCTGCAAGTTGAGCAGGTCGTAGCCGGCGCGGATTACGCGGTTCAGGCCGGGCTCTTCGAGGCCGAGGGCTTCGAGGAACATGTCCTTCTCTTCGCCGTCGTCGAGTTCGGCGATTTCGGCTTCGATCTTGTTGCAAACCGGAACCACGATAGCGCCTTCTTCCTCGGCAATGGCTCTCACCACATCAAGGTGCGGGTTGTTATCGAAACCGTCTTCGGCAACGTTGGCGATGTACATGACTGGTTTGCTGGTGAGCAGGTGGAAGCCGCGAACGAGGCGCTTCTCCTCGTCACCCAGGTTCTTCAGCAGGGAGCGCGCCGGCTTGCCTTCGCTGAAGTGGGGGATGAGTTTTTCCAACAGGGCTTTCTGTGCCAGAGCGTCCTTGTCACCACCCTTGGCGTTGCGGGCGACTTTCTGCAGTTGCTTTTCGCAGCTGTCGAGGTCGGCAAAGATCAGTTCGAGGTCGATGATCTCGATGTCGCGTTTGGGGTCGACGCTGTTGGAAACGTGGATGACGTTCTCGTCTTCGAAGCAGCGTACTACGTGGGCGATGGCGTCAGTTTCGCGGATGTTGGCGAGGAACTTGTTACCCAGGCCTTCACCTTTTGAGGCACCGGCTACCAGTCCGGCGATGTCGACGAATTCCATCGTGGTGGGGATCACGCGCTCGGGCTTGACGATCTCGGCCAGGGCGTTGAGGCGCAGGTCGGGCATCGGCACGATGCCGCTGTTCGGCTCGATGGTGCAGAAGGGGAAGTTCTCCGCTGCAATACCGGACTTGGTCAGGGCGTTGAACAGGGTGGACTTGCCGACGTTAGGCAGGCCGACGATGCCGCAATTGAATCCCATGGTATGTGCCTCTGCGCGGAGTGGGTTCAGGCCTTGCGACTGTGCAGTTTCTGCATGGCGCGGGTGAGGTCACCGGCGAGCAGTTCTGGCATCACGTCGAGGGCGAAATCGATGCTGGTGTCGAGCAGTTCCTGTTCGCTGCGCGGGGCGCGACTGAGAACGAAGCCGGAAACCAGGCTGCTGTGCCCCGGATGGCCGATGCCAAGCCGCAGGCGATGGAACGAATTCTGGTTGCCGAGTTGGGCGATGATGTCGCGCAACCCGTTGTGGCCGCCGTGGCCGCCACCAGTCTTGAGCTTGGCAACGCCGGGGGGCATGTCGAGTTCGTCGTGGGCCACCAGGATGGCCTCGGGCGGAATGCGGAAGAACCCAGCCAGGGCCGCTACGGACTGGCCGCTGCGGTTCATGTAGGTGGTCGGGATCAGCAGACGAACGTCGCGGCCTTGATGGGAGAATTTCCCGACCAGGCCGAAGTACTTCTTGTCGAGGCTCAGGTTGACGCGTTCGCGCATAGCCAGGCGCTCAACGAAAAGGGCCCCTGCGTTATGCCGGGTCTGGTCGTATTCGGGGCCTGGATTACCCAGGCCGACGATCAGTTGAATGGCAGTCACTACAGGGGCCCTTTATCAGGCTGACGCAGAGTAAGAAATTACTCGGCTTCGCCTTCTTCCTTCACCACGCGGGAAGCATGGATGTTGGCAACTGCCAGGTCGTTGCCGTGGGCCAGGGCCACCAGCTCGACGCCTTTCGGCAGGGTCAGATCGGACAGGTGAACGGTCTGACCTACTTCGACCTTGGCCAGGTCCACTTCGATGAACTCCGGCAGGTCTTTCGGCAGGCAGGAGACTTCGACTTCGGAGATGGTGTGGGAAACTTCGCCGCCGCCTTGCTTCACGCCAACGGAGGTAGCTTCGTTGATGAAGTGCAGGGGGATGTGGGCAGTCAGTTTCTGGCCGGCAACTACGCGCTGGAAGTCAGCGTGCAGTACGAAGCCTTTGGCCGGGTGGCGCTGCAGGGCTTTGATCAGAACGGTTTCGGTCGCGCCGGAAACGTTCAGGGCGATCACGTGGCTGAAAGCAGCTTCGTTTTCCAGCAGCTTGGCCAGGTCTTTGGCCAGCAGGCTTACGGATTGCGGGGCTTTCTCGCCGCCGTAAATTACAGCGGGAACCAGGTTGGCATTACGACGCAGGCGGCGGCTCGCACCTTTCCCCAGGTCAGAACGCGCTTCGGCATTCAGGGCAAAATCAGTCATTACACTTCTCCAAAATAGCCAAAACGCCCGTAATGCTTGCGACCAGCATCCGGGCGGTTGGGCAAATAGCCCCGCCGAGGCGGGGTGCGTTCGTCAGGGATGCCCTTAGCGGAACATCGCGCTGATCGATTCCTCATTACTGATGCGGCGGACCGCTTCAGCCACAACCGGCGCGATATCCAGCTGACGGATACGCGAGCAGGCTTGTGCCGCGGCGGACAGCGGGATGGTGTTGGTCACCACCAGCTCGTCCAGCACGGAGTTTTCGATGTTCTCGATGGCACGGCCGGACAGCACCGGGTGGGTGCAGTAGGCGTAGACCTTGGCTGCGCCATGGTCCTTAAGGGCCTTGGCTGCGTGGCCCAGGGTGCCAGCGGTGTCGACCATGTCGTCGACCAGCACGCAGGTGCGGCCTTCGACATCGCCGATGATGTGCATGACTTCGGACTGGTTGGCCTTGGGGCGACGCTTGTCGATGATGGCAAGGTCAACGCCCAGGGATTTGGCTACGGCACGTGCGCGAACCACGCCACCGATGTCCGGCGATACGATCATGAGGTTTTCGAAGCGCTGGTCTTCGATGTCATCGACCAGGACCGGGGAGCCGTAGATGTTGTCCACCGGAATGTCGAAGAAGCCCTGGATCTGGTCGGCGTGCAGGTCGACGGTGAGTACACGGTCGATGCCGACTACGGTCAACATGTCAGCCACTACCTTGGCGCTGATGGCCACGCGGGCGGAGCGCGGACGGCGATCCTGGCGGGCATAGCCGAAGTAGGGGATGACCGCAGTGATGCGGGAGGCCGAGGAACGGCGGAAGGCGTCAGCCATCACCACCAGTTCCATCAGGTTATCGTTGGTCGGTGCGCAAGTCGGCTGGATCAGGAAGACGTCCTTGCCGCGGACATTTTCATTGATTTCAGCACTGATTTCGCCGTCGGAGAACTTGCCTACGGAGGCATCGCCGAGGGGAATATGCAGTTGACGTACGACGCGACGCGCCAGATCGGGGTTGGCATTCCCCGTGAAGACCATCATCTTGGACACGCGCAGTACCTGCCGGCTGAGGGTAGACCTGATGAATCAAAAAGCCGTTCAAAGGCCGTAGCTTTTGAACAGCTTTTTAAGTGTATGGCAGGGGCGGCTGGATTCGAACCAACGCATGGCAGGATCAAAACCTGCTGCCTTACCGCTTGGCGACGCCCCTAGAATTTTAACTTGCTGCGCAGTGCTTTCGTTGTGCTGTACGTAAACCCCGCGGGGTTAATGGCAGGGGCGGCTGGATTCGAACCAACGCATGGCAGGATCAAAACCTGCTGCCTTACCGCTTGGCGACGCCCCTGTATCGTACAACCGAATGCCTTGCATTCCTTCTCAAGCCAGACCTTGAAGCTTGCGGTGCAACATCGAGATGTTACGCCCCTGAGCAACAAAGCTCGGCAGAGTGGCCGGAAGTTGGCGCGAGACTTTATCAGCATCGCTCTTGCTTGGGAAGCTCCCAAACACACAAGCTCCAGTGCCGGTCAATCTAGCTGATGTGAAATTATTCAACAAGATCAGCGCGTTACGTACATCTGGGTAACGCTTCTCGACCACCGGCTGACAGTCATTCCGACCGCCCCCCTCAAGAAGGCTGCGAACTTTAATGGGCGGAGAATTCCGTGTCAACTCAGGATCGGAGAAAACTTCTGCTGTGCTGACAAAGACTTGCGGCACCGCTACGAGGAACCAGGGCTCCGGCAGCTCCACTGGAGTCAGCTGCTCGCCGACACCTTCCGCGAAGGCGGCGTGGCCACGCACGAAGACTGGTACGTCGGCGCCCAGGGAGAGTCCGAGGGTGGCCAGGCGATCTTCGCTCCAGCCCAGGTTCCACAGGCGGTCCAGGGCGAGAAGGGCAGTGGCGGCGTCGGAGCTTCCGCCCCCGATCCCGCCCCCCATGGGCAAGCGCTTGTCCAGCCAGATGTCGGCTCCTAGGCAGCAGCCCGATTCGGCCTTCAGTTTGCGAGCAGCGCGAACGATCAAGTTGCTGTCATGGGGGACGCCGGGCACTTCGGTGCGCAGGTGGATTTCACCGTCCTGGCGCAGCGAGAAACCCAGTTCGTCGCCATGGTCGAGAAACTGGAAGAGTGTCTGTAGCTCGTGATAGCCATCGGCGCGACGGCCGAGAATGTGTAGCATCAGGTTGAGCTTGGCTGGAGCAGGCAGGATGAGTTGCGCGTCCTGCATGTCACTGGCCGAGCTGGCGTGGCTGCCAGTCCTTGATCACCAGGGTGACGTCAAGGTTCTCGCCGCTGAGCTTGATACGCTCGGGCAGGGCATAGCCGTTCTGCTCGACATAGCTCAGGTAGTGCACTTGCCAACCGTCCTGCTGCAGGTGGGACAGGCGACTGGCGCCGTCGAGGGTCAGGCGGCTGCGAGTATCGGGGGCTGGCAAGCCGCGCACCCACCAGAGCAAGTGGGACACCGGCAGGCGCCAGCCGAGCTGTTCTTCCAGGAGCGCTTCGGGGGTTTCGGCCTGGTAACGGCCCTGATTGGCAACTTCCAGTTCGATCTTGCCTGGGCGGCCAGTCAGGCGCGCTGCACCGCGGCCCAGCGGGCCGGAAAGGCGGATGTCGTAATAGTCCTGGCGCTGCAGCCAGAACAGGGTGCCGCTTCCTGAGTCCTTGGGGGCACGGATGCCTACTTTGCCGCTGATCTGCCAGCCGTCGAGGGTGCTGACCTGGCTCTTGTGCGCATTCCAGGAGGCCTGGTTGCCTTGGCCTTCGAAGGTTTCATGGGGAGTCAGAGCGGCGCAGCCGGTGAGCAGGAGAAGCGCGCCAGCTGCCAGGAGGTTACGTAAACACATGGATCAGAGGGCTCCGGAGCCAGTCAGGCGTTGCATGGTGTCACGGAGAATGGCGCTATCAGGCTGCTTTTGCAGGGCATCAGCCCAGATCTTGCGGGCTTCGACCTGTTTGCCCTGGGCCCAGAGCACTTCGCCCAGGTGCGCGGCGACTTCGTGGTCGGGGAACTCTTTGAGGGCCAGGCGCAGAAGCCGTTCGGCTTCAGGCAAGTTGCCCATGCGGTAATTCACCCAGCCGAGGCTGTCGAGGATGGCCGGGTCATCCGGGTTGAGCTTGTGGGCTTGTTCCACCAGCTTCCTGGCCTCGTCGTAACGCGTGGTGCGGTCGGCCAGGGTGTAGCCGAGGGCGTTCAGCGCCATGGCGTTTTCCGGTTCGCGCTCAATGATGAAGCGCAGGTCCTTCTCCAGTTGGGTCAGGTCGTTGCGCTTCTCGGCCAGCATGGCGCGGGTATAGAGCAGATTGAGGTCGTCGGGATACTGCTGCAGGCCCTGCTGGATGACCTTCCAGGCGCGCTCGGGCTGCTGGCGCTCAGCCAGGCTTTCGGCTTCGATCAGGTAAAGCTGGATCGCGTAGTCCGGCTGGGCGTCGCGGGCCTTGGCCAGGCGCGCTTCCGCTTCGTCGGGCTTGCCGCTTTCCAGAAGGATTTCCACCTGGCGCATTTGCGCCGGCAGGTAGTCATTGCCTGGCCCGACTAAGGCGTACTCAAGCAGCGCGCTGTCTTTGTCGCCACGCTTTTCATAGACCTGGCCAAGGTTGAAGTGCGCCGAATCGACGTGGCTGCCGCGGTCCACCAGTTCTTCCAGGTAGACCTGGGCCTCGTCCCAGGCTTCGCCTTCCAGGCAGACCAGGGCCAGGGAGTAGCGCAGGTCGTCGTCATCAGGGAATTGCTGGACCAGGCCGGAGAACTCGGATTTGGCTTCGTCCAGGCGGCCTTGCTCTACCAGCATGCGGGCGTAAGTCAGGCGCAGGCGCTTGTCGTCCGGGTGTTGCTTGATGGCCTTCTGCAGCAGGGGAAGGGCCTCGTCGCCGCGCTTGAGGCTTTGCAGCAGGCGAGCGCGCAGCAGGATCGGGGCAATTTCCTTGTCGTCGGAGGGCACCCCTTCGAGCAGATGGAGCGCTTCTTCGGTGCGGCCATCCTGTTGCAGCAGCACGGCCTTGCCAAATACCAGTTGGCTGTTGTCCGGGTACTTGGTCAGCAGCCGGTCAAAGCTTTGCAACAGACCTGCGCGGGTGTCGGCGTCGGTTTCCGCGGCAGAGAGCGCGAGAAAGTCGAAATGGGTGTCGCCCTGACCCTGGAGCACCTTCTCCATATAGGTCATGGCTTCGTCATATCGGCCAGAACGCGCCAGTTGCACGGCTGCGGCGCGCTGGGCGTCAAGGTTGTCGGGAGCGTTCTTGGCCCAGATCAGCGAGGTGTCCAATGCGGCTTGGTCTGCACCCAGGTACTCGGCGATGCGGAAGGCGCGCTCGGCTACCGCCGGGTCCTGTGTGGCGTTGGCCTGCTGTACATAGTTGCCGAGGGCGATATCGAATCGGTTGCGCTGACCAGCCAGTTCGGCGGCGAGCAGGGCGTAAAGGGTTTCGCGGTTGAACGAACCATAGACCTCGGGCTTGGCGGGCGCGGAGGCCTGGTTGCCTTCCTCGACCGGCGGGGTGCCGTCCGGGGACTTGTGGGTCAAGCTCTGACAGCCGCCGAGAAACAGCAGGGCGGTCAGCAACGCGAGGGATCTATTCATAGGAAGGAAGGCGACTAACCAGCGAGTGCCTCATCATGACACAAGCTGTCAGGCTAGCACATGGGGCGGGGCGGCAACCCGCGGGGGCAAACCTGGTCGGGCAGACAATTATCGGCGGTGGTTGTCGTTGTTCGGGTGAAGTAGGACAATTGCGCGCCCTCCTGTTTCAGTTAGCGACCCTGCATGGCCTTCATTGCTCTTGGTATCAACCACAAGACCGCCTCGGTGGATGTCCGCGAACGCGTGGCTTTCACACCCGAGCAGCTGGTTGAGGCCCTGCAGCAGCTGTGTCGCATAACGCCCAGTCGCGAGGCGGCGATCCTCTCCACCTGCAACCGCAGTGAGCTTTACCTGGAACAGGATCACCCCAGCACCGATGAGGTCCTCGCCTGGCTGGCCGGTTACCACAACCTCAGCCTGGAAGAGCTGCGCGCCTGTGCCTATGTGCACCAGGATGATGATGCCGTCCGCCACATGATGCGCGTTGCCTCCGGGTTGGACTCCATGGTCCTCGGTGAACCGCAGATCCTCGGCCAGATGAAGTCCGCCTACGCCGTTGCCCGTGAGGCCGGTACGGTTGGTCCGCTGCTCGGCCGCTTGTTCCAGGCGACTTTCAGCACCGCCAAGACGGTGCGTACCGACACCGCAATTGGCGAGAACCCGGTTTCCGTGGCCTTCGCTGCCGTCAGCCTGGCCAGGCAGATCTTCTCCGATCTGCACCGCAGCCAGGCGCTGCTGATTGGCGCCGGCGAGACCATTACCCTGGTCGCCCGCCACCTGCACGAGCAGGGCGTGAAGCGCATCGTGGTCGCCAACCGTACCCTGGAGCGCGCCAGCATCCTGGCTGAAGAGTTCGGCGCCCATGCCGTGCTGCTGGCTGACATGCCTCAGGAACTGGTCAACAGCGATATCGTCATCAGCTCCACAGCAAGCCAGTTGCCAATTCTTGGCAAGGGTGCGGTGGAGCGTGCGCTGAAGCAACGTCGACACAAACCGATCTTCATGGTCGACATCGCTGTCCCGCGTGACATCGAGCCCGAAGTGGGTGAACTGGACGACGTCTACCTCTATACCGTGGACGACCTGCACGAGGTCGTCGCGGAGAACCTCAAGAGCCGCCAGGGTGCAGCCCAGGCTGCCGAGGAGCTGGTGGGGGCTGGCGTCGAAGACTTCATGCAGCGCCTGCGTGAGCTGGCCGCAGTTGACGTATTGCGAGCCTATCGCCAGCAGGCCGAGCGTCTGCGTGACGAGGAAGTGCTCAAGGCACAGCGCATGCTGCAGAACGGCACTTCGGCCGAAGAAGTGCTGGCCCTGCTGGCCCGTGGCCTGACCAACAAGCTGCTGCACGCTCCCAGCGTGCAGCTGAAGAAACTCTCTGCCGACGGTCGCTTCGACGCGCTGGCCGTGGCCCAGGAACTCTTCGCCCTCGACGAGGGCTCGGATAAACGTTCGCAATGAAAGCTTCCCTGCTGAACAAGCTCGACCTCCTCCAGGACCGCTACGAGGAGCTCACCGCCCTGCTTGGCGATGCCGAAGTCATCAGTGACCAAGGGAAATTCCGCGCTTACTCCAAGGAGTTTGCGGAGGTCGAACCGGTGATTCTGGCGTTTCGCGAGTTCCGCAAGGTTCAGAGTGATCTGGAAGGCGCCCAGGCGCTGCTCAAGGACAATGATCCGGACCTGCGTGAGATGGCCGAGGAGGAAGTCGCCCTCGCCCGCGAGCAGTTGGCAGAGCTGCAAGACCGCCTGCAACGCATGCTGTTGCCCAAGGACCCCAACGACGGTCGCAACGTGTTCCTGGAAATCCGCGCCGGTACCGGCGGCGACGAGGCGGCGATTTTCTCCGGCGACCTGTTCCGCATGTATTCCCGTTATGCCGAGCGCCAGGGGTGGCGTGTCGAAATCCTCTCCGAGAACGAAGGGGAGCACGGCGGATACAAGGAGGTGATTGCCCGGGTCGAAGGCGACAACGTCTACGCCAAGCTCAAGTTCGAGTCCGGCGCGCACCGTGTTCAACGGGTGCCGGAGACTGAATCACAGGGGCGCATTCACACCTCCGCCTGCACCGTGGCCGTGTTGCCCGAGCCGGACGAGCAGGCCGCCATCGAGATCAATCCCGCCGATCTGCGCGTCGACACCTATCGCGCGTCCGGCGCCGGAGGTCAGCACGTGAACAAGACCGACTCGGCAGTGCGTATTACCCATATCCCATCGGGCATCGTAGTTGAGTGCCAGGAAGAGCGTTCCCAGCACAAGAACCGCGCGAAGGCCATGGCCTGGCTGGCAGCCAAGCTGAACGACCAGCAGGAAGCCGCCGCCCACAAGGAGATGTCCGATACCCGCCGTCTGCTGGTCGGTTCCGGTGACCGTTCCGAGCGCATCCGTACTTACAACTACCCGCAGGGCCGGGTTACCGACCATCGCATCAACCTCACACTTTATGCGCTGGATGACGTCATGGCCGGCAGTGTGGAGGCGGTGATCGAGCCATTGCTTGCCGAATACCAGGCCGACCAGCTCGCGGCTCTGGGAGACTGACGTGACCATCATCGCCAGCCTCCTCGGGCAAGCCCAGTTGCCTGATTCCCCCACCCCACGCCTGGATGCCGAACTCCTGCTGGCTGCCGCCCTCGGCAAGCCGCGCAGCTTCCTGCACACCTGGCCGGAACGGGTAGTCTCCAGCGAAGTGGCTGAACGTTTCGCCAGCTACCTGCAGCGCCGCCGCATGGGTGAGCCGGTGGCGTACATCCTCGGCCACCAAGGCTTCTGGAGCCTGGACCTGGAGGTAGCACCCGATACCTTGATCCCGCGTCCGGATACCGAGCTGCTGGTGGAAACGGCGCTGGCCCTGCTGCCGGCAAGTACCGCCAAGGTGCTTGACCTCGGCACTGGTACCGGTGCCATTGCCTTGGCCCTGGCATGCGAGCGCCTGGGCTGGGAAGTGACCGGTGTGGATCGCATATCCGCAGCCGTGGCGCTGGCCGAGCGCAACCGCGCGCGGCTCAAACTGAACAATGCCCGCTTCGTCGAGAGCCATTGGTTCTCCGCCCTGGGCGAGCAACGTTTCACGCTGATCGTCAGCAATCCGCCTTACATACCCTCCCAGGATCCGCACCTGGCTCAAGGGGACGTGCGCTTCGAGCCGACCAGTGCCCTGGTCGCCGGCGCTGATGGTCTGGACGACATCCGCCTGATCATCAAGGACGCGCCCAAGCACCTGCTGCCTGGTGGCTGGTTGTTGCTGGAGCATGGTTACGACCAGGCTCCGGCCGTGCGTGACCTGTTGGCCCGCCAGGGCTTTCAGCACGTGGATAGCCGCCGCGACCTGGGCGACCACGAACGCATCTCCCTCGGACAATGGCCATGCTGAGCGATCAGGAACTCCTTCGATACAGCCGGCAGATCCTCCTGCCGCAGATCGACGTCGACGGCCAACTGCGGCTGAAACAGAGCAGCGTCCTGATCGTCGGCCTCGGAGGCCTGGGTTCTCCGGTCGCCCTCTACCTGGCCGCCGCGGGGGTAGGTGAACTGCACCTGGCAGACTTCGACACCGTCGACCTGACCAACCTGCAGCGACAGATCGTCCACGACAGCAACAGCGTCGGGCAAAGCAAGGTCGATTCGGCCATGGCCCGCCTTGCTGCGTTGAATCCGGACGTGCACCTGGTGCCGCACTCCCGTGCGCTGGATGAGGACTCCCTGGCTGCCGCTGTCGCTGCGGTGGACCTGGTGCTGGACTGCACCGACAATTTCGGTACCCGCGAAGCGGTCAACGCCGCTTGCGTGGCCGCTGGCAAACCGCTGGTGTCCGGCGCTGCAATTCGTCTCGAGGGCCAGCTTTCGGTCTTCGACCCGCGTCGCGATGACAGCCCTTGCTATCACTGCCTCTACGGTCATGGCAGTGAAGCCGAGCTGACTTGCAGCGAAGCCGGCGTGGTTGGCCCACTGGTTGGCCTGGTGGGCAGCCTGCAGGCATTGGAAGCCCTGAAGCTGCTCGCCGGATTCGGTGAGCCCATGGTCGGCCGCCTGTTGCTGGTGGATGCCCTGGGCAGTCGCTTCCGCGAGCTGCGGGTCAAGCGCGACCCCGCCTGCGAAGTCTGCGGTGTCCGGCGTGCCTGAGGCGGCCACGATCGGGGTCTTCGACTCGGGCGTTGGCGGCCTCTCCGTCCTGCGGGAAATCCGCACACTGTTGCCCCACGAATCGCTGCTGTACGTGGCCGACAGCGGCCATGTCCCCTACGGTGAGAAGAGCGCCGACTTCATCCGTGAACGCAGCCATCACATCGCCGAGTTCCTTCTTGGCCAGGGCGCCAAGGCGCTGGTGCTGGCCTGCAACACCGCGACCGTGGCGGCCGTAGCCGATCTGCGCGAGCGTTATCCACAGCTGCCCATTGTCGGCATGGAGCCCGCAGTAAAGCCGGCAGCGGCGGCCACGCGCAGTGGTGTCGTGGGCGTGCTGGCGACTACGGGCACGCTGAAGAGCGCCAAGTTCGCGGCGCTGCTGGATCGCTTCGCGGGGGACGTACGGGTGATTACCCAACCCTGTCCGGGACTGGTGGAGCGCATCGAAGCCGGCGACCTCATGGGCCCGGAGACGCGTGCCCTGTTGTCGGGCTATGTCGAGCCGCTGTTGGCCGAGGGGTGCGATACGTTGATCCTCGGTTGCACCCACTACCCGTTCCTGCGTCCGTTGTTGCGCCAGATGGTGCCGGACTCCGTCAGCCTGATCGATACCGGTGCGGCAGTCGCCCGACAGCTCCAACGCCTGCTGGGTGCCCGTGGTCTGCTGACGGACGGGGAGTCGAAACAATGTCGTTTCTGGTCGAGTGGCGACCCGGCGATGATGCACGAAATCCTGCCGGTGCTCTGGGGCGAGTCCGCCCGTGTGGACAAGTTCCCCAACTGATGGAAAAGTCCGCCAGATTTCTTTCCCCGATTAAAAAGCTATCTATAATCGCGACTAGGTATTAACACGTTTTTCAGCACTTCAGAAAAAGGACTGTTTTCATGAAGAAGCTTTTCTGCTGGGCCGCAGCAGCAGCCATGTCTATCGGTCACATCGCTTCTGTTCAGGCGGCGGATGTTTCTTTGGATATAGGCCAGACTGGCGAGTCCACGATGGTGTATCGCTTGGGGACCCAATTCGATTTCTCCAGCAGCTGGTTCCAGAGCGATGTGGGTCGCCTGACCGGTTACTGGGACGCCGCCTACACCTACTGGGAAGGTGACGAGACCTCCAGCAACCACAGCCTTTCCTTCTCGCCGGTGTTCGTCTATGAATTCGCCGGTGAGACCGTGAAGCCCTACATCGAAGCCGGTATCGGTGTGGCCGTGTTTGAAAACACCGATCTGGAAGACAATGACCTGGGCTCGTCCTTCCAGTTCGAAGACCGCCTGGGGTTGGGCCTGCGCTTCGCCAATCAGGAAGTCGGCGTACGTGCCATGCACTATTCCAACGCCGGTATCAAGCAACCGAACGATGGCGTAGAGACTTATACCCTGCACTATCGCCTGTCCTTCTGAGGCGAATCTGCAGCACAAGAAACCGGACCAAGTGTCCGGTTTTTTGTTGGCTTTGCATTGAACCGCCGGCGTGGTGGCGCTCGGCAAGGTTCAACGATTGCCCACATGGCCCCGCAGGCCTGGGTCTTCTTCACACGACCCGTTCCGAAAGATTCCTGAAGGCCGCCAAGGCACGTTCACGGCTGGCGGAGAGATCCACCAGCGGTGGGGGATAGCCCGGCGCGCCGAACAGGCCGCCAAGGCTCGCCGGGTTGTGGATATCCCGCTTGTCCAGGTGGGCGAGTTCAGGCAGCCATTGGCGCAGAAAGCGACCGTCCGGGTCGAACTTCTGCGACTGGCTGATGGGGTTGAAGATACGGAAGTACGGGGCTGCATCGGTACCGGTGGATGCGCTCCATTGCCATCCACCGTTATTCGCCGCCAGGTCACCGTCGATCAGGTGGCGCATGAACCAGCGCTCGCCTTCGCGCCAGTCGATCATTAGGTTCTTGGTGAGGAACATGGCCACCACCATGCGCAGGCGGTTGTGCATCCATCCGCTGGCGAGCAGCTGGCGCATGGCAGCGTCAACGATGGGAAAGCCAGTGCGGCCCTGCTGCCAGGCTTCCAGTTCATCTGGCGCATGGCGCCAGGCAAGGGCTTCGGTTTCCTGGCGGAAGGGGCGATGTCGGGAGATACGTGGGTAGCCAACCAGGATGTGCTTGTAGAACTCGCGCCAGAGCAGTTCATTGATCCAGCAGACGGTACCGGCATTGCCACTGTCGAATTCGCCCTGATTGTTGCGCAGTGCCGCGTGCAGGCATTGGCGGGGCGATAGCACACCCGCTGCGAGGTACGGCGAGAGCTGGCTTGTGCCTGGCTGGGCGGGGAAGTCGCGGCGTTTCTCGTAGCACCAGAGCTCCTCAAGTGCGAAGGCGTCCAGGCGATCGAGGGCAGCCTCTTCGCCGGCAGGCCAGAGCTGGCGCAAGCTTTCCAGCGGCGTGGGGAAGCCGTCCACCATGGCCGGTGGTGCGTCACTGGGGATGCCCAGCTCGTCCTGCGCCCTGGGCGGTGGCAGGCAACTCGGCATGGCGATGTGCAGGCGCTGATAGCAGACCTTGCGGAACTGGCTGAAGACCTGGAAGTAGCCCCCAGATTGAGTCAACACACTGCCGGGGCGGAAGAACAGTTGGTCGAGATGGCTGCGCAGGACAATGCCGTCTGCGGCCAGCCGATCGGCCACCTGGCGGTCGCGGTGGGTTTCGTTGATGCCGTACTCCTCGTTCACCTGCACCGAGCTGATATCGAACTCGCGGCAGAGGTCATGCACCACGGATGGGGCGTCGGCCCAGGTTTCGGCACGGCGAATCAGCAGCGGCACGTTCACCCGGCCCAGCGCGCGGGCAAGCGTGGCGAGGTTGCGCAGCCAGAAGTCCACTTTGGCCGGTGCGTCGTCATGCGCCTGCCACTGGCCGGGGCTGACGATATACAAGGCGAGGGTGGGGCCGGCCGCCATGGCGGCGTGCAAGGCACTGTTGTCCTGCACACGCAGGTCGGTGCGGAACCACATGAGTTGGCGCATGGCGCGTTCCTTTATCGGTTGAGTAGCAGGCCCAGGTTGGCTAGGGCTTGCAGGGCGTCCAACGGGCCTTCGGCCAGGGTGGCGCCAGGGGCGAGTTCCGCCTGGTGGATGGCCGCGGCGGGGCCGCCCAGCAGGCATGGGCAGGGGTGGCCGTCGAGCAGTCGCGGCAACTGGCCGGCTGCGAGCGGCTGGCTGGAGTAGAAGAGCAGGGCGCGGGGTTGGATCTGCGCCATGGCCAGTGTTAGTTCGGCGGCGGGCACCGGCCAGTCGAAGACTTCCACCGCGCAATCGGCGCTGCTGACGAGCCAGGCAGTCAGCCAGAGGCCTGGCTCCATGGGCAGGTCGGAGGCGTTGACCAGGAGGATCGGCGCGGCGCTGTACTGGCGGTTGTTGTGGTAGAGGCGTGTGCCGAGCTTGGTGCGCAGCCAGGAGTAGAGGAACACGCGTTCCACCTGACCGCCGAACTGGTTGCGCCAGCGCTGCTCCAGGTCTTGCAGCAGCGGCTGTAGCAACTGGCGGTAGAGCGTCTGGGGCGGATACAGCGCCATGGCTGCGTTGAAGCACTCATCCAGCTGACGCTCGGCGAGGTTGCCGATGGCCTCCAACAGGTTCCGGCGCTGCTCTTCCCAGGGTGAGCCGGAGGAGGTATCGAGGGATGCCGGTGCGTCTTGGTCCTTAAGTAACCCCTTGACCTGACCCACAGCGACGCCCCGGTCCAGCCAGGTCAGGATCAGGTGGATGCGCGCCACTTCTTCCCGGGTATACAGGCGGTGGCCCTTGCTGGTGCGAAGCGGCACGATCAATCCGTAGCGGCGTTCCCAGGCGCGCAGGGTTACCGGATTGACGCCGGTCTGGCGCGCCACTTCGCGGATCGGTAGCAGGCCGCGTGCGAGGGCAGCTTGGTAGTCGTTGCCCGTTGGGTTGTCGCCGGTGATGTCCATGGCTAGAGGGCGTTGCGCAGGCTGAGTTCTTCCGGATGCGGCTGCAGGTAGGCCTGCTGGGCGATGTATCGGTCCGGGTGACCGTTGAAGTGGTGTTTGAGCAGGGTGATAGGCACAACCAGTGGGACCACGCCGCTGCGGTACTGCTCAATCAGGCGCTGGAGTTCGGCCTTCTCGGGGCGGCTGAGGTGAGGCTTCAGGTAGCCGCTGAGGTGCTGCAGCACGTTGCTGTGAGTTCCGCGGGTGGCGCATTTCCTCAGGGCGACCATCAGGGCCGAGAAGTAACGCGGGCCGATCTCCTCCGCCGGCTGTGCGCCGATGCCGCCGAGCAGGCGACCAAGGACCTTGTACTGCACCGGGTCGTGCGCCATCAGCTGGTACTTGTAGCGAGAGTGGAAGGCGATGATCGACTTGTGGCTCAGGCCCTCGCGACGCAGCGCCTGCCATTGGGCATACGCGTAGACGCGCGTGAGGAAGTTTTCCCGCAGGACCGGGTCGTTGAGGCGACCGTCTTCTTCCACGGGCAGGTCTGGACGGCGGGCACAGAAGGCGCTGGCGAAGATTCCGCGGCCGCCACCGTCGCTCGTATGGCCGTTGGCCTGGTAGACCTTGACCCGTTCGAGCCCGCAGGATGGGGATTTCTGCATGAAGATATAGCCGCTGATGTCGTCGAGCTGCGTGGCCATGATTTCGCCGAACTCTGCCAACGCTTCGGTGTGGTCGCGTTGAGGTTCGCGACTGTTCACTGCGCGCGGGGCAACGGCGTCGCCCACCAGGCGGATGGGTTCGCGGGGAATGCCGAGGCCGATGGCCACTTCCGGGCACAGGGGCACGAAATCGAAATGCTCCGCCAGGCTGCGGCTGCACAACCGCGATTCCTTGTGCCCGCCATTGAAGCGCACGGGGTCACCGAGGAGGCAGGCGCTGATGCCCAGTTTGGGGCGCTGGGGCAGATCTAAGGGCATGGGGATATACCTGGACATGAGTTATACAAGTCCTGATTTATGTATAGCTTTCAAGGAATAATAGAAACAAAATTGTACAAGTCAAATGCCTTGTACAAGTTTGGGGAGGCGGGGTCAGTGCCAGCCGATCTGCCAGCGGCGGGTGTCGGCCAAGGCGCGCCAGGGCAAGCGCTGGTTGCGGTGAGTGTGCACTGCTTCGAGTTCCACAGCCCATATTTCGCCGGCGTCATCGAGGATGAGACGGCTGACCAGAAAGTGTTTTTCGCGGTCGGACGGCTCTAGGGCCGTCCATTTCGAGAGTAGCAGTTTACGCGGGTTCAACCGCGGCGCGGTCACAGGTGTTCGAGCAGTCGGCGTGCGGCTTCCTGGCCGCTGAGCCAGGCGCCTTCCACGCGACCGGACAGGCACCAGTCACCGCAGGCGTACAACCCCAGGTCCGCGTCGGCGAGGGCGCCCCACTGGTGCGCCTGGCTGGGCCGGGCATAGAGCCAGCGATGGGCCAGGCTGAAATTCGGGGCTGGTACGGCACAGCCAATCATCTCGGCGAATGCGCCATGGAGGTGCTCGATCACCGCTTCCTTGGGCATGTCCAGGTGTTGCTTGCTCCAGGCGCTGGTGGCATGCAGGACCCAGGTGTCCAGACTGGCTTCGCGACCTGGCTTGGAGCGGTTGCGAGCGAGCCACTCCAGCGGACTGTCTTGCAGGAAACAGCCTTCTACGCGGGTGTCCAGTGGTTCGTTGAATCCCATCGCCACGGCCCAGGTCGGCTCCATGGCAACGCTTGCGGCGGCGCCGGCCAGTTTGGGGGCGGCGGCCAGCAATGCAGCAGCCTGAGGTGCTGGCGTGGCGACGATCACATGGCTGAAGGGGCCGTGGCTGAGACCTTCGGCATCCTGCAGGCCCCAGTGGCGTTCGCCACGGAAGACCTCGGTGATGCGGCAGGCGAAGTTCACCGGCAGGGCGCCGAGCAGGGCGCGGGTGATGGCGCTCATGCGTGGTGTGCCGACCCAGCGGATCTGCTCGTCGGGGGAGGGCAGCAGACGGCCTTCGCTGTAGTTGTAGAGACTCGGCGACCACTCGGCGACCCAGCCGCGGTCGCGCCATTGCTGCACCATTTCGGCGAAGCGCCGGTCGCGGGCGGTGAAGTACTGGGCGCCAAGGTCAACGGAGCCGGCATCGCTGCGTTTGCTGGCCATGCGCCCGCCACTGCCGCGACTCTTGTCGAAGAGTTCCACGTCCTGCCCAGCCGCATGGAGCGCCTGGGCGGCGGAGAGGCCGGATATACCGGTACCGATGATGGCGATAGGTGCACTCATGGTCTACCTCGTTACCTATGGCTACAGGCTACGCTTTAGACAAGACCTGTACAATATTCAAACGTTGTACAGGTTGGTCGGTTCCAATCGCGGATGCCTGTATTTCTGACGGTGCGTGGCCCAATCCGGGGCACGTCGAAACGTCATAAACCAGACTAGGGCGATATCCGCACTTAGCGCCATGCGAGGAGGATGCCATGCACATATTGCTGACCGGCGGTACTGGTCTGATCGGCCGGGCGCTCTGCCAACGATGGCTGGCCGAGGGTCATCAGCTAACAGTCCTGAGCCGCCGACCGCAAGGCGTCGCCAGCCTGTGTGGCCGTGCGGTGCGTGGCATCAGTCAGTTTTCCGACTATGGCGACGAGCCTCTGGACGCCATCGTCAACCTGGCCGGCGAACCCATCGCTGATCGCCATTGGAGCAACAAGCGCAAGGCACAGCTTTGGGGCAGCCGCATTACCCTTACCGAGCAGCTGCTGGAGTGGCTGGAGAAGCGCGACCAGATGCCGCGGGTGCTGCTCAGCGGCTCGGCGGTAGGCTGGTACGGCGATGGTGGAGAGCGGGAGCTGACCGAGGATTCGCCGCCTGTAACCGACGACTTCGCCAGCCAGCTCTGCGTGGCCTGGGAAGAGACCGCGCAACGCGCCGACGCACTTGGCATCCGTGTGGTGCTGGTGCGCACCGGTTTGGTGCTGGCACGTGACGGTGGTTTCCTCAAGCGCCTGGTGCCGCCGTTCAAGTTGGGGCTGGGTGGTCCCTTGGGCAATGGCCGGCAATGGATGCCTTGGGTACATCTGGATGATCAAATCGCGTTGATCGATTTTCTCTTGCGGCAGGACGATGCGCGCGGTCCCTATAATGCGTGCTCGCCGCAGCCGGTACGCAACCGCGACTTTGCCCGCAGCCTGGGGCGTGTGTTGGGGCGGCCCGCCTTCATGCCGGCCCCGGCGTTCGTCCTGCGTCTGCTGCTGGGCGAACTGTCCGGCTTGCTGCTGGGTGGACAGCGCGCGGTGCCGGCCCGGTTGCGGGCGGCAGGTTTCACCTTTGCATTCACCGATCTGGACATGGCGCTCGGCGACCTGCTGAAGCCTAAGGATGTTTGATGACTGATCACGCGTTGCTGTTGGTCAACCTGGGATCTCCGGCTTCCACCAAGGTGGAGGATGTAAGGAGCTACCTCGACCAGTTCCTCATGGACCCTTACGTGGTTGACTTGCCCTGGCCGCTGCGGCGCCTGCTGGTTTCGCTGATCCTGATCAAGCGCCCGGCGCAGTCGGCCCACGCCTATTCGTCCATCTGGTGGCCGGATGGCTCGCCGCTGATTGTTCTCAGCCGTGAGCTGCAGGAGGCCATCGGCCCGCACTGGCCCCATGGTCCGGTGGAGCTGGCCATGCGCTACGGCGAACCCTCGATCGAACGCGCGCTGCGCAAATTGGCCGGGCAGGGCGTCAAACGCGTCACCCTGGCACCTCTCTATCCGCAGTTCGCCGACAGCACCACCACAACTGCCATCGAAGAGGCACGTCGGGTGATTCGCGAGCAGGGCCTTAAGCTGCAGGTGTCGGTGCTGCCTCCCTTCTTTGCCGAGCCGGACTACCTGGACGCCCTGGTGGCCAGCGCCAAGCCTTACCTGGAGCAGGAGTTCGATCACCTGCTGCTGAGCTTCCACGGGTTGCCCGAGCGGCACATCCGCAAGCTGGTGAAAGGCATCGACCCGCAGCACGACTTGCGTGCCCCGGACAGCCGTGGCGTCAGCGACCAGGTCCTGGCGGTCTGCTACCGCAGCCAGTGCCAGCGCACCGCGGAAGCCTTCGCCGAGCGCGCCGGCTTGAAGCCCGGACAGTGGTCGGTGTCCTTTCAATCCCGCCTGGGCCGGGACAAGTGGATCGAGCCCTATACCGAGGCCCGCCTCGACGAGCTGGCGAAGCAGGGCGTGAAGAAGCTGCTGGTGATGTGCCCAGCCTTCGTGGCCGACTGCATCGAAACGCTGGAGGAAATCGGCCAGCGCGGCAGCGAGCAGTTCCGGGAAGCCGGTGGCCGTGAGCTGGTGCTGGTGCCGTGCATGAATAGCCATCCGCAGTGGGTGTCGGCGCTAGCCCGGCTCTGCGAGACGGCCGTAAGGCCGCTCTGAAGTTATCAGCCGGAGTGCATGATGCGCATTCACTCTGCCTATATTGTGTGATCTCCGGTATTCAGCCTGTCCATGGCCACCTAAGCTGGGTTCTTCTTCAACCGTCGTGCGCCGCACCGGCGGCGCCGAGGAGAGCCCAGTGCAGAACAAGAACAACGGCTACCCCTCGAGCCTGAGCGCGTGGACCACCGTCGCCATCCTGATGGTGGCGTATGTGCTGTCCTTCATCGACAGGCAAATCCTCAACCTGCTGGTGGAGCCCATCCGCCGCGACCTGGCCATCAGCGACACGCAGATGAGCTTGCTGATGGGCTTATCCTTCGCACTTTTCTACACCGTGTGTGGCATTCCCCTGGGGCGTCTGGCCGATAGCCGCAGCCGACGTGGGCTGATTGCGGTCGGCGTGCTGTTCTGGAGCGCCGCCACCGCAGCTTGCGGCATGGCCAAGCTCTACTGGCAGTTCCTGCTCTGTCGCATTGGCGTTGGCGTGGGCGAGGCGGCGTTGTCGCCGGCGGCTTATTCGCTGATCGCTGACAGTTTTCCCAAGGAGCGTCGTGCCACCGCCATCAGCGTCTATTCCATGGGCGTCTATCTCGGCTCCGGGCTGGCCTTCCTGCTCGGTGGGCTGGTGATCAAGTTCGCTTCCGCCCAGGGCGACGTGCACTTGCCGCTCGTGGGCGAGGTGCGGCCCTGGCAGTTGATTTTCCTGGCCCTCGGCGCGGCAGGCGTACTCTTCACCTTGTTGATGCTGGCCGTGCGTGAACCCCAGCGGCGCGGCGTTGGCGCCGGCGTGGTGGTGCCCCTTGCGGAAGTCGGTCGCTACCTGCGCAGCAACCGGCGCACCGTGATTTGCCACAACTTCGGCTTCGCCGGCCTGGCCTTCGCCGGTTACGGCAGCGCCGCCTGGATTCCCACCTTCTACATTCGCACCCACGGCTGGGACGCCGGCCAAGTGGGTGTGATCTACGGCAGCCTAGTGGCGGTATTCGGCTGTCTCGGCATCGTTTTCGGTGGACGGCTGGCGGACTGGATGGCCAAGCATGGGCGGGCCGACGCCAACATGCGCGTCGGCCTGTTCGCCGCCGTGGGGGCGCTGCCGCTCGTGGTGCTCTTCCCGCTGATGGACGATGCCTTCTGGGTCACGGTGCTGATGGCGCCCACGGTGTTCTGCCTGAGCATGCCCTTCGGCGTGGCGCCGGCGGCGATCCAGGAGATCATGCCCAACTCCATGCGGGGTCAGGCTTCGGCGATCTACCTTTTCGTGATCACCCTGATCGGTCTCGGTTTCGGTCCCACGGCGGTCGCCCTGGTGACGGACTACGTCTTCGCCGACGATAAGGCCCTGCGTTACTCGTTGCTGATCGTCACGACCCTTGCGGTGGCCAGTTCGGTGGTGCTGCTAGGGGCCGGCCTGAAGCCGTACCGCGAAAGCTTGAAGCGCCTGCAGCAGTGGGGCGTGGATTCGCAGGACGAAACGATGCTTCGCGAGGCACAACCTTCCACATAGGTTGTGGCTGAGTGCAACGAAGCCCAACCGGGGGGATATCGTTGGGTTTTGCGTAGCTCAGCCACAACCTACGGCACAAGCAGGCAAAAAAAGCCCCGCATCGCGGGGCTGTTTCATGGCGCTGTTTCAGATGTGCGGCGCATCGTCCGGGCGCTGATGCTTCCAGGTCTGATGGCCCGGCAGGATCAGGTTGAGGGCGATGGCGACGATGGCGCAGAGGGCGATGCCTTTCAGGCCGAAGTCGTCCTGGCCGGTGCCGGTGCCCACCAGCATGCCGCCGATGCCGAACACCAGGGTCACGGAGACGATCACCAGGTTGCGCGCCTCGGCCAGGTCCACCTGGTGGCGGATCATGGTGTTCAGGCCCACCGCGGCGATGGAGCCGAACAGCAGGCAGAGGATGCCGCCCATGACCGGTACCGGGATGCTCTGCAGAATGGCGCCGAACTTGCCGATGAAGGCCAGGCCGACGGCGAAGACCGCTGCCCAGGTCATGATTTTCGGGTTGTAGTTCTTGGTCAGCATCACCGCGCCGGTCACTTCCGCGTAGGTGGTGTTCGGCGGGCCGCCGAACAGGCCGGCGGCCGAGGTGGCGAGGCCGTCGCCCAGCAGGGTGCGGTGCAGGCCGGGCTTCTTCAGGTAGTTGCGACCGGTCACGCTGCCCACCGCGATCACCCCGCCGATGTGCTCGATGGCCGGGGCCAGGGCCACCGGGACGATGAACAGAATGGCCTGCAGATTGAACTCGGGTGCGGTGAAGTTCGGCAGTTCCAGCCAGGGTGCGGCGGCGATCCTGGCGGTGTCGACCACGCCGAACCAGAAGGACAGGGCGAAACCAACCAGCACGCCGGAGATGATCGGTACCAGGCGGAAGATGCCCTTGCCGAACACGGCGACAATCAGCGTGGTGAGCAGCGCCGGCATGGAAATCCACATGGCGGTGGCGTAGGGGATCAGCTCGGCGCCGTCACCGCCCTTGCCCATGGCCATGTTGGCGGCGATGGGGGCCATGGCTAGGCCGATGGAGATCACCACCGGACCGATCACCACCGGCGGCAGCAGGCGGTCGATGAAACCGGTGCCTTTGATCTTCACGGCAAGGCCAAGGAATGTATAGACGAAGCCCGCCGCCACCACGCCGCCCATGGTCGCGGCCAGGCCGAACTGGCCCTTGGCGAGGATGATGGGGGTGATGAAGGCGAAGCTGGAGGCCAGGAATACCGGAACCTGGCGTCCGGTGACCAACTGGAACAGCAGGGTGCCAAGGCCGGCGGTGAAGAGCGCTACGTTCGGGTCCAGTCCGGTGATCAACGGCATCAGCACCAGGGCGCCAAAGGCCACGAAAAGCATCTGTGCGCCGGAGATGACCTGACGCCAGAGCGGGTCCTTGAATTCGTCGCTCATCGATCAGTTTTCCTTCTGCTTGGTGCCGAAGATCTTGTCGCCGGCATCGCCGAGGCCCGGGATGATGTAGCCGTGCTCGTTGAGCTTCTGATCGATGGACGCGGTGAAGATCATGACGTCCGGGTGGGCATCGTTGACGACCTTGATGCCTTCGGGTGCGGCGACCAGCACCATGGCGCGGATTTCCTTGCAGCCGGCGCGTTTGAGCAGGTCGATGGTCGCGACCATCGAGCCGCCGGTGGCCAGCATCGGGTCGATGATCAGCGCCAGGCGCTCGTCGATCTCCGGCGCAAGCTTCTCCAGGTAGGTGTGGGCTTCCAGGGTTTCCTCGTTACGGGCAACGCCGACGGCGCTGACCTTGGCGCCCGGGATCAGGCTGAGCACGCCGTCGAGCATGCCGATTCCGGCGCGCAGGATGGGCACCACGGTGATCTTCTTGCCGGCGATCTTCTCGACCTGCACAGTGCCGGCCCAGCCCTGGATTTCGTAGTTTTCCAAGGGCAGGTCATTGGTCGCTTCGTAAGTCAGCAGGGCGCCGACTTCCTGTGCCAGTTCGCGGAAGTTCTTGGTGCTTATGTCGGCGCGGCGCATCAGGCCGAGCTTGTGGCGGATCAGCGGGTGGCGGATCTCACGAATGGGCATGGAAGGGTTCTCCGGCGGGCTGGCAAAAAAATTGCGTTAGCTTAATCCATTGATCACGGGCTGTGCTGCACTGACTGGTGGGTCAGCGGCCGCTGATGTCGCGGTCAGGCAAGGAACTGTCACATGCGGCAGCAGCCTGCTGCAGTATGGTCGACACTCGTCCGTCGGGGCTTGCCCCGGGGCAGGCGGATGGGTACCTTTGCCGACTTTTATCTTGACGCCCCGTTCAAGTTTTCACCGGGAACCGTGCATGTTCCCCGCCGAACCTAGAGGAATTGCCATGTCCGCCGATCTCGCACACATCCGCCAGGTAATGGCCGAAGCCGACTGCCTGTACACCGAAACCCAGGTCGAGGCGGCCATCGCCCAGGTCGGCGAAGCCATCAATGGTGAACTGGCCGAGCGCAATCCGGTGGTCTTCTGCGTGATGAACGGCGGTCTGATCTTTGCCGGCAAGCTGCTGCCCAAGCTGAACTTCCCGCTGGAGCTGTCCTACCTGCACGCCACCCGCTACCGCAACGAAACCAGCGGCGGTGAGCTGTTCTGGAAGGCCAAGCCGGAAATCTCCTTCATCGACCGCGATGTGCTGATCATCGATGACATCCTCGACGAGGGGCACACCCTGGCCGCCATCATCGACTTCTGCAAACACGCCGGTGCCGCCACCGTGCATACCGCTGTGCTGATCGACAAGACCCATGACCGCAAGGCCCGCCCGGACTTGAAGGCCGATTACGTGGGCCTGCCCTGCGAAGACCGCTACATCTTCGGCTACGGCATGGACTACAAGGGCTACTGGCGCAACGCCGCGGGCATCTTCGCGGTCAAGGGGCTCTGAATGGGCGCGCCACGTTTCCTCGATCAGGGCCTGTTCGCCGACTTGGCCGAGAAAGCTGCGGCGAGCCCGCGCAAGCGCCAGCACCATAACTTCCATGCCATGGAAGAGCCCTGCCATCGCATGGCGGTGGGGCTGCAACCCGAAACCTACATCCCGCCGCACCGGCACCTGTCCGCTGACAAGGCGGAAAGTTTGCTGGTGCTCAAGGGCCGTCTGGGCCTGCTGATCTTCGATGACGACGGCAAGGTGACCGACAAGCGCGAACTGGTCGCCGGCGGTGATTGCATTGGCGTCAATCTGCCGCCAGGTGTGTTCCATGCCCTGGTGGTGCTGGATCCGGACAGCCTGCTGTTCGAGTGCAAGGCCGGTCCTTACCGTCCGGTTGGCGAAGGCGAGCAACCGGCCTGGGCACCTCGCGAGGGTGAGCCAGGCGCGGCCGATTACTTGGCCTGGATGCGCTCGCTGTTCGTTTGAGGCGCATCGCTGTGCAGCCATTGCAGCGCCTTGGCCCGTGCTTGTTCCAGCGACTGCACATAGGCCAGGCGGCCGCTCTCCCGGTGGACGCCAGCGCGGCGGAGTTTCAGTCGCACTCGAGGTGAAGTGCCCACCAGCACCAATCCTACGCCTTGGCGACTGTAGTCGTGCAGCAGGTTCTCCAGGGCGGCCAGCGCCGTCATGTCCAGCATGGGAACCGCCCCCATTTCGACGATCACCACTTTCACCTCGGGGTTGAAACGGCGAAGCACGCTCAGGGCTTTCTCGGCTGCACCGAAGAACAGCGGCCCGCGAATAGCGTACGCCAGCACCTGTTCGGGCAACTCGTGCAGCGCTTCGTGGAAGTGACGTGGTAGCGGGGCCGTGTCGGTGAGGTCACTCATGCGCTTGATGAACAGGCCCGCGGCCAGCAGCAGGCCAACACCCACCGCCAGCACCATATCGAACAATACCGTCAGTATCAGGCAGGTCAGCAGCACCAACACGTCATTGCGCGGCGCGATGCGCAGGGTATGCGCCACATGCCGTGCCTCGCTCATGTTCCAGGCCACCATTAGCAGCAGTGCGGCCAGCGCGGCCATGGGCAGGTAGCTGAACAGCGGCGCGAGCAGCAGCATCGCCAGCAGGACCACGCCGGCGTGAATGATGGCGGCGATGGGCGAACGCGCTCCGGCACGGACGTTGGCGGCGCTGCGGGCGATTGCGGCGGTGGCAGTGATACCGCCGAACAGTGGGGCGACCAGATTGCCCAGGCCCTGGCCGACCAGTTCGGCATTGGGATCGTGACGCGTGCCGGCCATACCGTCGGCCACGACGGCGCAGAGCAGCGATTCGATGGCGCCGAGCATGGCGATGGCGAAGGCCGGCGCTAGCAACTGGCGAATCAGCTCGAAGGACAGGCCAAGGGGCTGGCCATCCGGTCCGGGCAGTTGCCAGGGCCAGGCGAAGGTCGGGAGGAAGGGCGGAATGCCGGGATGGCTGACGCCGTCCACCATGTAGCTGAAGCGCTCGCCGAGGGTGGCGACAGGCAGGTTCAGGGCCTCCAGCAGCAGGCCGAGCAGGGCTCCCAGGGCCAGGGCCACCAGATGTCCCGGCACTTTGGGGACCAGGCGCGGCCAGAACACCAGTACTGCGAAGCAGGCGATGGCCACCAAAGTGTCGCCGAGGTGTGTGGTCGGCAGCGCTTCGCCGAGCAGGCGTAATTGGTCCACATAGTTCTGCGGCGTCTGCGCCAGCTGCAGGCCCAGAAGGTCCTTGATCTGCAGGGTCGCGATGACGATGCCGATGCCGGCAGTGAAGCCCAGGGTCACTGGATAGGGGATGAACTGGATCAGTCGGCCCAGGCGCGCCAGGCCCATGGCGATGAGGATCAGCCCGGCCATAAAGGTACAGAGCAGCAGGCCGCCGAGGCCGAACTGCTGGGTGATCGGCAGCAGGATCACCACGAAGGCGGCGGTGGGGCCCGAAATATTGAAGCGCGAGCCGCCAGTGAGGGCGATCAACGGCGCGGCCATCAGCACCGTGTAGAGGCCGTGCTGCGGGGCTACGCCGACTGCAATGGCCAGCGCCATGGCCAAGGGAATGGCGATGATGCCGACGGTCACGCCAGCGGCCAGGTCGCCACGCAGGCTCGACAGCGAGTACCCCTCGCACAGGGACTGGCGCAGGGCAGCAAATAGTGGGGGGAGGTATGTGGACATGGCGGCTCCTTCGCTGGAACTCGCCGAGTATAGGGTCTGGATTGCCGGTTGAGGGTTGACCTGAGTCGTATGCCGCTGTCCGAAAGGCGCGTGCTAGAGTGGCGCGCTTATCTGATTGCGGAGTTGTCGATGCCCGTTTCCCTGCGCTTCGGGGCCTGCCTGGTCCTGTTTCTGAGCCTGCCCCTCGGCGCCGCCGAGAACGCGCCCATGCATGGCCAGTTCCTGCCGCCTGACGACCTTTCACTGCGCCATGAACAGCCTGATCAGCAGCAGTTGATCCAGATCACTGAGTACTCGGTCGTGTTGGGTAGCCAGCGCCAGTCCAACCAGCAGCCGATTCCGATCACTTCGCCCGCCGTGGTGCGTCTCAAGGGCAAGCCGCTGAGCAAGGGCGCCGATGTGCGACAGGTGGTGATCCAGTTCGACGTCGAGGGCAAGAGCTTGAAGAAGCCGAGCTATGACCCCCAGAGCCGCATCCTAAGCCTGAATTACCCGATGGTGCAGTACGCGGCCGTGCTTGATCTGTTGCGCAACGGGCCGGTGTATTGCCAGTTCCTCAGCTACCCCAACGGCCATGTCTGGGCCGACCTGCACAGCGGCGCGGTACGCCTGCGTTGAGCGTGGGGGCCGGGCGGAGGTAAACTGCCCGCCCCGTGATACCTGGCCCGAGAGAAGTGAGCGATGCGTAAAGACAAGAAGCAGGTGATTGGCGAAGAAATCTCCGAGGACTCGATCAAGCTGTTCCTCGCGGTCGAGCCGGCTGATTCCACGCCGCCGTCGCTGCACAAGCTGATCAAGGCCTACCGTGGCCTGCGTATCGATGACTTCGAGCGCTTCGTCGGCTTCTTCGTCGAAGCCGGTTACGACCTCAATGCCAAGGATGAGCAGGGCAACGACTTCATCGCCCTGATTCAGGACCAACGCCAGGCCGAGCCCTATATTGAGGTGATCAAGGCTGCGCGTGGCTGATACCTTGCGCTGACGAACGAGCCCCGCCATCGAGCGGGGCTTTTTCTTTGGCGCTGATGCTCGGCTCGCACAAGACAGGCGCTTCGAGTCGGCTTTCAGCAGACAAAAAGAAACCGCCCCGAAGGGCGGTTTTTTTCGATCAGCGTGATGCCCAGGCTCAGGCGATGCTCTGCGCCGCGGTATCGACGCTGGTCAGGCCCAGGCGCTCGTCGGAGCGGGTGCTGACTTCGCGGTACAGGGCCGCGTCGCTTTCCAGGGCCTTCTCGCGGGCCGGGAAGATTTCCTTCAGCTTGGCAACCCACTGCTCGGAACGGGCCTGCTCGGCGAAGCAGCGCTCGATCAGGTTGAGCATGATGGACACGGTCACGGACGCACCCGGAGAGGCACCCAGCAAGGCAGCGATGCTGCCGTCTTCGGCCGAGACCAGTTCGGTGCCGAATTGCAGGATGCCGCCGTTCTTGGCGTCCTTCTTGATGATCTGCACACGCTGGCCGGCCACTTCCAGGCGCCAGTCGGCCGGGTTCAGGTCCGGATAGAACTTGCGCAGGGCATCCAGGCGCTGTTCCTGGGATTGCATCACTTCCTTGACCAGGTAGCGGGTCAGGTCGAAGTTGTCGCGAGCCACGGCCAGCATCGGGCCGAGATTGCTCGGGCGCACCGAGAGCGGCAGGTCCATGAAGGAACCGTGCTTGAGGAACTTGGTGGTGAAGCCGGCGTAAGGGCCGAACAGCAGCGACTTCTTGCCATCGACCACACGGGTGTCCAAATGCGGCACGGACATCGGCGGGGCGCCGACTTCGGCCTGGCTGTAGACCTTGGCCTGGTGCTGCTTGACCACTTCCGGGTTGTCGCAGCGCAGCCACTGGCCGCTTACCGGGAAGCCGCCGAAGCCCTTGCCTTCGGGGATGCCGGAGAGCTGCAGCAGCGGCAGTGCGCCGCCGCCGGCACCCAGGAACACGAAGCGTGCGGACACTTCGCGACTGGCGCCGGTCTGGGTGTTCTTGATGCTGGCTTTCCAGCCCTTGTCGGTACGGTTGAGGTCAGTGACCTTCTGGAAGTAGCTGACACGGGTGTTCGACAGGCTGGTGAGGTATTGCAGCAACTGATTGGTGACCGCGCCGAAGTTGACGTCGGTGCCGTTCATGGCGCGGGTCGCGGCGATCTTCTCGGACGCGTCGCGGCCTTTCATCATCAGCGGCGTCCATTTGGCCATGGTGGCGCGGTCTTCGGTGTACTCCATCTCGCTGAAGGCGTGGTGCTGGCGGAGCAGCTCGAAGCGCTTCTTGAGGAACGCGGTGTCTTTGTCGCCGCGCACGAAAGAAAGGTGCGGGACGGCGTTGATGAAGGTCTTGGGCGAGCCGAATGCGCTCTTGCCGCTCATGTAGGCCCAGAACTGCTTGGAGACCTCGAACTGGGCGTTGATGTTGATGGCCTTCTTGATGTCGATGGAGCCATCGGCCGCCTGGGGCGTGTAGTTCAGCTCGCAGAGGCCTGCATGGCCGGTACCTGCGTTGTTCCAGGGGTTGGAGCTCTCGATGGCCCCCGACTCCCGGAGTTCTGCGATCTCCAGCTTGATGCCGGGATCGAGCTCTTTAAGCAGTACCGCCAGCGTAGCGCTCATGATGCCGGCCCCGACCAGCAACACGTCCACTGCTTCGTAATCGTTTTGCGCCATTTGCTCGCCACTCTCTCGTGAAGTAGTGAAAAACCGTCTTCTCACGCTCTTTTGGAGACGTGAACCTCAAAAGGATCGCCTACCCCCGGGCAGGCCGCTTCCGTCTGCGCGCGCGTTACTACGCATGCGTCCCTGCAAAAAAGCGTTTGCAATTTGGGCGAAAGGATGCGGCGAACCAACGAGTGGCAGCGCGAAAAGTGGACGGCTCTCTGTGGGGCTGTGCGGATGCCCAAGCTGGCGCGAGGTGCGGTGTTGCGAGGCCCGATCAGGAGACGACCTTATAATCGGGGGGCGATTATAACGATGAAATCGGGGGAATAGGGCGCTTGCTGTGACTTTTCTTCATCCGCCGGTCAGGCTGCCAACGCGCGGCGGCGTGCAGGCTGTCCGACGACCGGTGCGACGCGGGCGCTTGCGGGGAGGGGCTGGTCGAGCCAGGCGAGGCTGGATTCGCGGACTTCCACCCAGTTGCCGGTGGCCGGGCAGTCGATTCCCTGGTGCAGGCCACGGCAGATCCCGGCGGTATCCACCAGGGCGAAGCAGCGGCGTTGCGGGCGACGGGCGAACAGGGACCAGAAGAGGATCATCGGGACTACTCCAATCAGGGCAGCGCCTTTATCCCACGCGGGCGTGACAAGGGCATGACAGGAACCGCAAGCACGGATGGCGGTCTGACATTGCACGGGAATGGCGCTCTGTCAGTACCCTGGCTGGCTGGTTATACTGCCGGCCGTTTTGCCTTCACTCCTGGAGAGATAAAGCATGCTGAAACGCCCGTTGCTTGGCCTGCTGGCCGCCCTCAGCCTGACCCTGGTCGGCTGTGCCCTCAGCCCGCAGCAACTTAGCCCGCAACCAAAGCTCACCGGCCCGCTGACCCCGATGGGCCAGGGTCAGCCGGTGGTGGTGCGCGTCGCCGATGGTCGTCCGTCCCCGGTGCTTGGCACCCGTGGCGGCATCTATTCCGACACCAGCGCGATCAGCGTGCAGAGCCAGGACATCCTGCCGCGCCTGCAGGCTGAGGCCGAGGCCGCTGTGCGCCTTCTAGGCTTCACCCCGTCCCCGAACGCTTACAACGCCCCGCAGTTGACCCTGACCCTGGCCGACCTGAAGTACCAGTCGCCCAAGGAAACCTATGTCACCGAGGCCAACATCAGCGCCAGCTTCCGCGTCGATGTGCAGAACAGCACCCGTCGCTACAGCGGCAAATACGGCGCCTCGCTGAACCAGCGCTTCGGTACCGCACCGAACCAGCAGACCAACACCAAGCTGGTGAGCGATGTGCTGAGCGACGCCCTGACCCGTGCCTTCAAGGACCCGACCATCGGTCAGGTGCTTTCGCAGTAAGGCAGCCCTGCACGATGGAGCCCGGCCAAGCGCCGGGCTTTTTTCTGCGTGCAACTGCAGCGCAGTGGGTTCTTTGTGGGAGCGGTTGCAGCGGCATTCGTCGGAACGACCACGTGAGGGGGGGCTGGTTTCGGTAAACTCCGAGCCTTCCGAGAAGCCGCCTGGTCAAGGGCGGACATTTCCTTGTCTTGCAGGTTGCGTGCACGGTCGCACCGCCTGAAGCGGAGTTGAAGATGTCGCTGCAGGCGCTTTGGGCCATGTTCCTGGCCCACCCCGCACAGGTTGTGAATGGCCTGGCTTTGTTCTTTGCATCTGCCGGCGCCTGGGTGTTGCTGGCTACCCGTCTGCGCGAGCAGCGTTCCATTGCCCGTCTGGCCGCCGAGAGCGATCTGGAGGAGATGGAAGCCGCCGATGTGCAGGATGAGTCTGCCCGGCGCCTCAATTGCTTCTTCTACAGTTTCGGCTATTTCAGCTTGGCAGTAGCCTTGGGCGTGTCCTGGGCCAGTACGCAACTCTGAGTGCAGCAGCGCAAAACAAGAACGGCGACCCAAGGGTCGCCGTTTTGCGTTCTAGAGCCTGGTTAAAGCGGTAGACCTGCCTTGATCCGGTACTGATTGCGCACCGGGGTGGCGTACTGCTGGATCAGGTAGGGGCGTTGCTCTTCGGGGCAGGCGCCCAAGCGTTTCTGCCACTCTGCCTCGGCGCGGGCCAGTTCGTCGCCGCTGAACACTTCCGCAGCCGACGGTACCTGCAGTTCCGGGTCGCGTTCGCCCCACAGGGCGTAAGCCAGGTAGTGCACCGGGAACAGGCGATACCCGCCGAGGATCTGTTTGTCGATTTCCTGGGCCAGTTGCTTGGCATCTTCGCTGGCGCTGCCGATCTCGCTACCGAAGGCAATGTGCACCCGGCCTTTGTAGCCGGTGATGCCCAGGGCAATGCTGGTGTCGTCTTCGCCCGCGGCCTTGGCGTAGCTGCCCGTGCTGGCGCGGATCTGCAGTTCACGAGCCTTGGCCTGGTCGCAGGGGTCGTACTCGTAGCTGATGGATACCGGAATCAGGTGCAGGTCACGAATCACATTCGAGAAGGGTTCGTCCTTGCGACTCATGTGGAACATCTTGAGGATTGCCGAATCGGTGCGGTCATCACCGTCCTTGGCGCGACCCTCGGCCTGGGCAATCCAGATCGATTGTCCATCCTGGCGGATCGAGTGATTGATGTAGGCCGACAGCAGTTGGAAGGCTGCCAGCTTCTCGCGGCGTCCAGCCAGGTTGCGGTGCACGATGAAGCTCTTGTTCAGGCGCATCAGGTCGCTGACGTAGGGCTTCTGCAGCAGGTTGTCGCCGATGGCGATGCGGGGCGTCGGAAGGCCTGCGTGGTACACGGCGTAGTTGACGAAGGCCGGGTCCATGACGATGTCGCGGTGGTTGGCCAGGAACAGGTAGGCGGTGCCTGGCTTCAGGCGCTCCACGCCCGAGTAGGTCACGCCGTCGGTGGCGCGCTCGATGGTGTTATCCACATAGGGCTCGATGCGGTCCTGCAACGCGGCCACCGAATCGATGCTGGCGAACTCCCGACGCAGCCGATGAGCTATAACAGGCTTGAGGAGCCAGCCCAGCGGCCCCGCCAGTTTCGGGAAACGATAGCGGGTGAGGGTGCCGAGGAAGGCGTCATCGGCGAACAGGCGCGAGAGCACTGCCGGTACCTCGGCATCGTCATAGGGTCGGATGGCTTCAAATTCGCCCATTGGTCACTCTTGTTCTGGAATCGGCTGGGTAAAAGGGGAGGAGGCCCCGACATGTCAGGCTGCGTGAAAACGTCGCGAGCGCAGCAGTTTTCATTCAGTCTGAATACGGGGCGTCAAATAGACCGGCGATTATACAGGCAAGTCACACGGGAGGCGGGATGCTGGAAACAGAGGACTACCAATGCCCTTACTGCGGCGAGCCGGCCGAAGCTGTGCTCGATCTCTCGGGTGGCGACCAGCAATACATCGAAGATTGTCCGGTGTGCTGCCGGCCTATCCTGTTCCTGCTCTGGACCGACGGCCAGGACTGGAGCCTGGAGGTTCGCCGGGAGGATGACTGATGCGGCGCATCTACGAGCCCAGGGACCTGATCGAAGCCGAACTGCTGCTGGACATGCTCTCCAGTGAGGGTGTGGAGGCCCACCTGGCCGGTAGCCATCTGCTGGGGGGCATCGGTGAACTGCCGATGTTCGGCTTGCTCGGCCTGCTGGTCGAGGACGACGACGCCGAACGCGCCAGCGGGTTGATCGCCGCGTACAATGCCGCGCAACCGCTGCCGGGCGAAGAGCCTGACAGCTATCCCGGCACGCTGCTCTGCTGATCTCCGACCTGAACAGGCTGCCCCATGTCTGGACGTTTTGCTCTGTTTCGCTGGACGCCTGCACTGGCGGCCCTTCCTGGTTTCCCCGCCGACCATCAACCGCACTGGAATCTGGCCCCCGGTGGCCGGGTATTGATGCTGCGTGAATTGGGTGACCAGCGCCGCGCCGACATGGCCCGCTGGGGCCTGACTCCGGCCTGGCTCACTGACCTGTCGAAGACGCCTGCCCATGCCCGCGTCGAAACCCTGGCCGACCAGCCGATGTTTCGCGAAGCCTTCCGTTCGCGGCGCTGCCTGATCCTGGCCAACGGATTCTACGAGTGGCGCGGTGTGCGCAAGCGGCCCTACTGGGTCAGCGCCGAGGGCGGAATCATGTACTTCGCCGCGCTGTGGGAGGCCTATCCGGTCGGTGGCATGGAATACCTCAGTCTGGCGATGGTCACCCAGCCCGTGGCCGACCTGCGTCGCCCGCTGGTGCTGGACGAGGAAGGCCAGCGGCTCTGGCTGGCCGCTGATTCGACGCCAATGCAGTTGCTCGAACTGCTGGCCAGACCGGGGCCGCAGTTGCGCGAACGCCCCCTGGCGAACCTGGTGAATGACCCGAAGCTGGATGGGCCGGAGTGCCTGACGCCGGCCTGAGGCGCCCTTTTCCTACGAAAAGCCCCTCATTGAGAGGGGCTTTTGGTTTTACACCCTGAACTGATTGATCAGCCGCCGTTGCTGCTCGGCCAGCTTGGTCAGTTCGGCGCTGGCCTGGGAGGCTTCGTCGGCGCCGCCGGCGACCTCGTTGGCCACTTGGCCGATGTTGATCACGTTGCGGTTGATGTCTTCGGCCACTGCGCTCTGTTCCTCTGCCGCGCTGGCGATCTGGGTGTTCATGTCGTTGATCACCGATACCGCCTGGGTGATCGACTCCAGCGCATGGGCGGCCTCGTTGGCGTGCTGCACGCTGGTGTCGGTCTTCTCCTGGCTGTCCTGCATCACCTTCACCACTTCCCGAGTGCCGTGCTGCAGTTGCTGGATCATCGTCTGGATTTCTTCGGTGGCCTGCTGGGTCTTTTGCGCCAGGTTACGCACCTCGTCGGCAACCACAGCGAAGCCGCGACCTTGCTCACCCGCACGCGCTGCCTCGATGGCCGCGTTCAGCGCCAGCAGGTTGGTCTGCTCGGCGATGCCGCGGATGGCCACCAGGATGGCGTTGATGTTCTCGCTATCCTTGGCCAGGTTCTGCACCACGCCCACGGCGCGGCCGATCTCGGTGGCCAGGGCGGAGATGGCTTCGGCGGTGCTGTGGACGATGCGCTTGCCGTGGTTGGCGGCCTGGTCGGCGTGGCTGGCCGCTTCCGCCGCGTGGGTGGCGTTACGCGCCACGTCCTGGGCGGTGGCGGTCATCTCGTGGACGGCGGTGGCCACCAGCTCGATCTCCGCCAGCTGCTTCTGCACGCCCTGGTTGGTGCGGATGGCGATGTCGGCGGTGTGCTCGGACGAGTCGCTGACCTTCTGCACCGAGGTCACCACCTGGCTGATCATCGATTGCAGCTTGCCGAGGAAGGTGTTGAAACCGCCCGCAATGGCGCCCATCTCGTCGGCCCGATTGTTGTGCAGGCGTTGGGTCAGGTCGCCGTCGCCCTTGGCGATATCGTCGAGCATGCCGACCATCTGGCGCAGCGGACGGGCGATGCCGTAACCGACGAACCAGATCACCAGCAGACCGAGACCGGCGATCAGCAGGCCCACCAGGGTCATGCCGAAGATATCGGCGTCGCGCTGGGCAGCGAGGTCGCCCTGCAGCGCCTTGAGGTCCTTGAGCACCACGGCCTGGGGCAGTTGCAGCACCAGGGTCCAGCGGGCGTTGGTATCGGCGATGCCGAAGGGCAGGAGCAGCTCGATCATGTCCTGCTGCGGGTCGACGCTGAAGTGCGGCTCGCCCAGGGGCTGGCTCTTCAGGTGTTCGACCGTGGCGGCGCTGAACACGCTGGCGCTGGGTTCGCCCAGCTTCGCCGGGTCGTGGGTGTAGGCGACCAGGCGGCCGTTGCTGGCGACCAGGGCGATCTCGCCGGCGCCGTCATAGAGCTGGGCGTCGGCCTTGTTCAGCAGCTCCTGGATGAAGTCCAGGGAGAGGTCGGTGCCCACCGAGCCGAGGAACTTGCCGTCCACCACGATGGGTGCGTTGAACGACGACATCATCACCATCTTGCCGCTCAACTCGTAGGGTGCCGGGTCCACCACGCAGGGCTTGCGGGTTTCCTTCGCGCACAGGTAGTACTCGCCTTCGCGCACACCGGTGGCCAGCATCTTGTCGCTGTCCATGGTCGGGCCGAGCGCTTCGAGCTTGTAGCCGCCGTCGGCGGTGCGGTACCACCAAGGCATGAAGCGGCCGGTGGCGTCGTAGCCGTTTTCCGTCTGCCCGGCGTAGAGGCTGTCGTTGCCGTCGAGAGCGTTGGCTTCCCAGCCGATGAAGGCATCCAGCAGCTTGGGGTTCTGCACCAGGGTCTGGTGCACCAGATTGCTCAGGTGCTCGCGGCTGACGTTGAGCCGGGGATTGCCGGCCTGGTCCTTCTGGCCCAGCAGAATGTTGAGGTTGGCGATGTTCTTGGAGATACCCAGCGGCATTTCCAGCTCGCGCTGGATCTGGCTGACCTGGGAGCGCGCCAGCGCCACCAGGCGTTGCTCGATGCCCTGCTCGAGCAGCGCCTGGGTGCGTTGCTGCACCAGTTCCTGGGTTCGGGCGCCGGAGGACAGCGCATAGAGCACCAGCGCGGCGACCACCGCAAGCACGCTCGCCCCGGCCAGGGCAGCGATGGAAAACTGGATGGACCTGAACTTCATGGGAACTCCGGAAACAGGGATTTTACCTTGAACCTATATATCGACAGCACTGTGAAATTTCCTAAGCCCTCCATGCAGATAAAAGCGCCTGCGGCTTGTCTACATACGACGCGGTTGCCGGGTTATCTGGCCGGCCGTAGCATTACCGACCTCGAAAAGAGATGGAGAGCCATCATGGCCAAGCTGTTTTACCTGTCCGGGCTGACCGCGGCCCTGCTCCTGGCAGGATGCCAGGCCGTCAACACCACCAGCGGCGGGGCAGTGGGCGTCGAGCGCAAGCAGTACATGTTCAGCATGTTGTCGAGTGCCGAGCTCAATCAGATGTACGCCCAGTCCTACCAGCAGACCCTGAGCGAAGCCTCGCAAAAGGGCGTGCTGGACAAGAACAGCACCGATGCCCGCCGTGTCGACGCGATCGCCAAGCGGCTGATCGCCCAGACTCCCGCGTTCCGTCCGGACGCCGCGCAATGGGCGTGGGACGCCAACGTGATCGACAGCGACGAGCTCAACGCCAACTGTGGTCCCGGTGGCAAGATCATCGTCTACAGCGGCTTGATCGATAAGCTCAAACTCACCGATGACGAACTGGCGGCGGTGATGGGCCACGAGATCGCCCACGCCCTGCGCGAACACAGCCGTGAAGCCATGTCCAAGGCCTATGGCGTGCAAATGGCCAACCAGATTGGCTCGGTGCTGGGCGTCGGTCAGGCCGGCCTGGGCATGGCCAATGCGGGTGTCGACTACTTGATGACCCTGCCCAATAGCCGTTCCAACGAGAACGAGGCAGACCTGATCGGCCTCGAGCTGGCCGCCCGTGCCGGCTACGACCCGAACGCCGCGATCACGCTCTGGCAGAAGATGGAGCAGGCCGGTGGTGGTGCGCCGCCCGAGTTCATGAGCACGCACCCGTCCTCCAGCTCGCGGATGTCGTCGCTGAAGGCGGCCATTCCGAAAGTGATGCCGCTGTACCAGCAGGCCAAGGGGCAACGCTGAGGAGAGCGAGGTGCCGGCCCAGCGGCTGGCATCCCGGCAACCCGCGTTCTAGACTGCTTGCCGCCACTTCGGACTCTCCGGAGTGGCGAACCTCCAACGGATGAGGAGCTGCAGTGAAAATCGCCGTACTTGGAGCAACCGGCTTGCTTGGCCATCACGCGGCTCGGGCGGTGAAAGCCGCGGGGCACCAACTGGTGCTGATACATCGGCCGTCGTCACGGATCGAACGGCTGGCCTACCTGGAGCCCGAGTGCCGGTCCGCCGAACTGCTCGATCATGCCGGTCTCACTCGCGCGCTCAGTGGCCTGGACGGTGTGATCTTCTGCGCCGCACGCTACCCGAAGCGGCCGCGCCGCTGGCAGGAAGAGGTTGCCAGCGCCCTCGACGAGACCAACCACTTCTACGCCGCCTGCCTCGCTGCCCACGTGCCGCGCATTCTCTATACCGGTGCTGCCATTGCCCTGCCACGCCATCCCGAAGGCCTGCCCGGTCACGAGGGGTTGTTCTATGAAGGCATGCCGCGCTGGAAGAACGCTTACCTGCTGAGCAAGTGGGCGCTGGATGAGCAGGCTCGCGAGCAGGCCCGGAGCGGCCTGCCGGTGATCATCGGAATTCCTGGCATGTGCCTTGGTGAGTTCGATGCCGGCCCCAGCACCGGGCGCATCATCACCGCCATGGCCCAAGGCTGGATGACCCATTACGTACCGGGTCGGCGCAATGTGGTGGATGCCGCCGATGCCGGGCGCGGCCTGCTGCTGGCGATGGAGAAGGGGCGAGTGGGCGAGCGCTACCTGCTGACCGGGCAGAACATCGAGATGGCCGAACTGACTGAGCGCATCGCCAACCTGCTTGGCGTGCAGCCGCCGCAACCGATGCCGCTGGCGTTGGCCAAGGGCATGGCGGCACTCGGCAGGATGCGTTATCGGCTTTCAGGCGAGTTGCCGAAGCTGGATGACACAGCCATTGCGGTGATGGCCGGCGGGCAGTTCCTGGATGGCAGCAAGGCGCGCCACGAACTGGGCTTCGTTGCCGAGACGCCGCTGGAGGTCACCCTGGAACGCACGGTCGGCTGGTTCCGGGCCAACGGCTATCTCTGATCAGGGCAGGGCTTTCTCGGCCAGGGGCTGGGTCGCGAGGCCGAGCTGGGCGCGGAAGCTTTCCATGTCGAACATGGTGCAGATCTCCTGTACCTCTCCCAGGCTATTGAGGGTCCAGAAGGCCATGGCCGAGATGCTTAGAATCCTGTCGCTGGGTGGATAGCCCAGGGCGGGCTTCTGGATGCTGCCGATCAGGGTGCACCAGGTCACCACCTTGTTGCCTTCGGCTATGCATTCCTCCACCACCACTTCCAGGTCGGGCATGGCATCGCGAATGTTCGCCACCATCTGGCTGTAGGCGGTGCTGTTGAGGGGCCGGCCAATGAAGGAGCTCTTGTAGAGAAAGTCCTTGCTTTGCAACTGCTCGGCCAGCGCCAGGCGGCCCTTGTTCCACGACAGCTCGATGTGCTGGCGAACCAGCCTTTTCATATCGTCCAGTGACACGATGTGCTCCCCTGCGCCTTGATCCAGCGCGCCACTTTACCAGCACGATCGTTCCAGCCATTGGCCGAAACGCCGCCGGTTGAAGGCAACTTCGTAGGATGTGGCCGGCGGCGCTCCGCTTGAGCGTTGCTCAACCCATCCTACGAAAGGTTGTGCGGGGCCGGTCAGATCATTCCGCTGAGTTTCAGCGCTTCGTATATGGCGTAGAAGGCGAGCGCGGCGAAGGCAAGGGCAGCCAGGCGGCGGATCAGCGTCAGTGGCAGGCGATCAGCAGCGAAGTTGCCGGCCAGCACCACCGGGACGTTGGCAATCAGCATGCCGAGAGTGGTGCCCAGGACTACCATCACGAAATGCGGGTATTGCGCTGCCAGCATCACAGTGGCGACTTGGGTCTTGTCGCCCATTTCGGCGAGGAAGAAGGCGATCAGGGTGGTGACGAACGGGCCGTACTTCTTCAGCCCGGACTCTTCGTCGTCATCCAGCTTGTCCGGTACCAGGGTCCAGAGGGCGACGGCGGCGAAAGACGCGGCAAGAATCCAGCTCAGGGTGGCGGCGGAGAAGAAGCTGGCGACCCACGAACCCACCGCACCGGCGGCGAAGTGGTTGGCCAGGGTAGCGGCGACGATGCCCCAGATGATCGGCCAAGGCTTGCGGAAGCGGGCGGCGAGCAGAAGCGCGAGCAACTGAGTCTTGTCACCGATTTCGGCGAGGGCAACGATCAGAGTCGGGACGAAGAGGGATTCCAGCATCAGGGTTCCTACGGGGGTGGGTCGACTAATCACCATGACACACGCAATCTGCCCACCCCGGGTCAGGTTGTATGTGTCATAGGTCTTGTCAAACCGCGGGCCTGTCTATGCAGGCTCTGGGTCGCATGCGCCATGGTCTGTGGACCAAGTGTGTTGACGCATGCCATGCGAGCAGGGCGCTCGCGGGAGACTACTCCCCTAGGACGGGGCGCATTTTGCACAAGCCGGGTCGCCCCGGCAAGCACGAAATGCCGGTTGGTCAGTTGTCGCCGCCGCGCACGTCCATCTCCGCGTAGCTCACCAGACGGCTGCCCTTCTTCAGGCGGTAACCCAGCCAGATCACGAGGAACAGCGGCAGGCTGATGTAGGTGGCTGCAAGGCCCGCCCAGTCGATGCGATCACCGAAGAACGCCTGGTAGTTCTGCCCGAGGGTGATTGCCAGGCACAGGATGAAGGCGAACAGCGGGCCGAAGGGGAACAGCTTGGCGCGGTAGGGCAGGTCTTCCAGGCGACCGCCCTGGGACAGGTAGCCCTTGCGAAAGCGGTAGTGGGAGATGGCGATGCCCAGCCAGGCGATGAAGCCACACATGCCCGAGGTGTTCAGCAGCCAGGTGTAGAGGGTGCTGTCGCCGACGATCGAGGTGAAGAAGCACAGCGCGCCGACCAGGGTGGTGGCGTAGAGGGCGTTGCGCGGCACGCCGCTGGCGGACAGGCGAGAGAAGAGCCGCGGTGCCTTGCCCTGCAGCGCCAGGTTGTAAAGCATGCGGCTGGACGCGTACATGCCCGAGTTGCCGGCCGAGAGAATGGCGGTAAGGATCACCGCGTTCATCACGCTCGCCGCGGCAGCGAAGCCTGCACGCTCGAAGAGCAGGGTGAAAGGTGAAACGCTGATATCGCTGGCGTCGTTCTTCAGCAGGTTCGGCTCGGTGTAGGGGATCAGCATGCCGATCACGAAGATGGCCAGGATGTAGAACATCAGGATTCGCCAGAACACCTGGCGGATGGCGATGGGGATGTTCTTCTTCGGGTTCTCCGACTCGCCCGCGGCAATGCCGATCAACTCGGTGCCCTGGAACGAGAAGCCGGCGATCATCGCGACGCCGACCATGGCCTGCAGGCCGCCGACGAAGGGGGCGTCACCCAGGGTGAAGTTGCTGAAGCCCGGCGACTCGATGCCGCCCATGATGCCGAAGATGGTGGCCAGGCCAATGCCGATGAACACCACCACCGTCACGACCTTGATCAGGGCGAACCAGAACTCGCTTTCGCCGAAGCCCTTCACCGAGATCACGTTGAGCAGGAACATCAGGCCGAGGAACAAGGCGCTCCAGTAGATGCCGGGCACGTCCGGCAGCCAGAAACTCATGATCAGCTGCGCCGCTACCAGTTCAGCGGCAATGGTCACCGCCCAGTTGTACCAATAGTTCCAGCCCAGGGCGAAACCGAAGCCATCGTCGACGAAACGGCTGCCATAAGTGCTGAACGATCCAGAAACCGGGATGTGCGCGGCCATCTCGCCCAGGCTGGTCATCAGGAAGTAGACCATCAGGCCAATCAGTGCGTAGGCCAGCAGCGCGCCGCCCGGTCCGGCAGTTGCGACCGTGGCGCCGGAGGCGACGAACAGGCCGGTACCGATGGAGCCGCCGATGGCGATCATGTTCAGGTGGCGGGGTTTGAGGGAGCGATGCAGCCCATCCTTGAGTGGAGTGGCGCCGGCAGTGTTTAAATTGGTCACAAAGATCTCCAGATCCCCCAGCCGAGACCAGGGGAGAGGGCGGCTATTGGATGCCGCTTGAGCAAGGGTATTGAGGCGGTGCCCGCCAGGTCAGACCCGACGGGAACGGTAAATGCGGAAGCCATCCCCTTCGGCGAGGGTCTGGCAGGGGCCGAGATGGTACTCGATAAGCGGCGGGTATTTGAGGAAGCTGTTGGCCACGATGCGCAGTTCGCCACCTGGCAGCAGGTGATCCCTGGCCTCGCGCAGCAAGTCTTCGCTGGCCTGGTAATCGGTATGCACCCCCTGGTGGAAGGGCGGGTTGCTGATGATTGCCGCCAGGCCTTCGGGCGCGCCGTGGATACCGTCTGCAGCGATCACGTCACCCTCCAGGCCATTGGCGGCCAGGGTCAGGCGGCTGCTGGCGACCGCGAAGGCATCCACGTCCAGCAGGGTCAGCTGGCTCTGTGGATAACGGCGCTTGAGTACCGCGCCGAGCACCCCGGCACCGCAGCCGAAGTCCAGCAGATGGCCGCTGGGCAACCCCTCCAGTTGCTGCAGGAGCAGGGCGCTGCCGCGGTCCAGCCGGCCATGGCTGAACACGCCAGGCAAGCTCACTACTTCCAGCGGGCCGTCAGTCAGGTCCAGGCGATAGCGCTGGGCCAGGGCTTCCAGGTCGGGGGCGGCGGGAGCCTGGTCGATGTTTACCTGCCAGAGCTGGCAGTGGCGCGCGCTGTCCAGCTTGCGCGGCTTGCCGAGGGTGGCCAATTGTTTGGCGGCACGTTCGATGCCGCCGCGCTTCTCGCCGACGAGGAACAGTTCGCCACCGGGCAGGCGCGCGGCGAGCGCAGCCAGCAGGTAGTCGGTGAGCTCGCGGGACTTGGGCAGAAATAGCACGGCCGCGGCAAAGGGCACGTCCGGCGGTGTGGTGCCGAACTGGCTGCGCCCGGCGAAGCGGGCTTCCAGGGCTGCCTGTTCACCGGCGTGCCAGCTCCAGCCGCTGGCCTGCGGCAAGGTGCCGAGCAGGTCGTCCGCCGGTAGCCCGGCGAGCAGCACCGGGCGTTGGAACAGTTCCGCCTGCCTGAGCAGGACTTCGCTGCGAGGGTCCATCTGAGGAAAGATCCTGATAAAAGCAGCGAATTTTATCAGGAACTTGTAGGAGCTAGCTTACGACTCTGACGGGCGAATCCTTCAGCCAGGCGACGCCGTTGTCGGCGAGTTGCTGCACGATGCGCTGGCGGGCCTCGCGGCTGCCCCAGGCGTTGTGCGGCGTGACGATCAAGCGTGGGATGTCGGCGGCCAGCAACGGGTTGCCGTCGCGCGGCGGCTCCTGAGTCAGTACGTCGGTGGCGGCACCGCCCAGATGGCCGCTGCGCAGGGCGCTGGCCAGGGCCTCTTCGTTCACCAGGCCGCCACGGGCGGTGTTCACCAGTAAGGCTCCGGGCTTCATCAAGGCCAGCTCGGCGGCGCCGATCATGTCGCGGGTCTGTTCATTGAGCGGGCAGTGCAGGGTCAGGGCATCGACCTGGGGCAACAGCTCATGCAGCGGCAGGCGGTCGGCGCGCTGAGGGCGACCGGGCAGTTGGCCGAGCAGCACGCGCATGCCGAAGGCTTCGGCCAGGCGCGCCACTGCACCACCCAGCTCACCATGGCCGAGCAGGCCCAGGGTCTTGCCCTCCAGTTCCATGATGGGGAAGTCCAGCAGGCAGAACTGGCTGGCTTGCTGCCAGCGACCGGCGCGCACGGCGGCCTGGTAGTCCGGCAGGCTGGTGGCCAGTGCGAGCAACAGCGCCAGTGTGTGCTGGGCCACCGACGGCGTGCCGTAGGCCTGGCAGTTGCAGACGGTGATGCCATGGTTGCGAGCGGCTTCCAGATCGATGTTGTTGGTGCCGGTGGCGGCTACCAGGATCAGCTTGAGGTCCGGGTTGGCGGCCATGGTGGCAGCGTCGATGCGCACCTTGTTGCTGATAGCCACCTGGGCGCCGCGCAGGCGCTCGGCAACCTCTTCGGCAGCGGACTGCGCGTGCAGTTGCAGTTCGCCGAAGGCCAGCCGCAGCGGGGCCAGGTCGAGGTCGCCAAGATCGAGAGAAGCGTGGTCGAGGAATACGGCGCGGCTGCTGTTCATGCGGGGCTGTACCTTTTGCGAGTCCGTTGGAAGGCGTAAGGTTGCCAGCCTACCAAAGCTTGTTACATCCCTCGGAGGTCGCATGTACTGGACGGAATTCCTCACCGTCGCCCTGATTCACCTGCTGGCTGTGGCCAGCCCCGGTCCGGACTTCGCCATCGTGGTGCGCGAGAGCGTGGCCCATGGTCGCCGCGCGGGTACTTGGACGGCGTTGGGGGTGGGCATGGGCATCTTCGTGCATGTGGCCTATTCGCTGCTGGGCATCGGCCTGATCGTGTCGCAGTCGATCATGCTGTTCAACGCGTTGAAATGGGCGGCTGCCGCCTATCTGCTGTACATCGGCATCAAGGCCTTGCGTGCCAAACCCGCAGACCCGGTGGTAGCGGAAGCCTCCCTCATGGCCGGCGAGCGCAGCCCGCGCGGCGCCTTTGTCACCGGCTTCGTCACCAATGGCCTGAACCCCAAGGCGACTCTGTTCTTCCTGTCGCTGTTCACCGTGGTCATCAATCCGCATACCCCGCTGACGGTGCAGGCTGGCTATGGCGTCTACCTGGCGTGCGCCACCGCTGCCTGGTTCAGCCTGGTGGCGCTGCTGTTCAGCCACCGTCGCGTGCGCGCAGGCTTTGCCCGCATGGGCCACTGGTTCGACCGGCTGATGGGCGCGGTGCTGGTGGGGCTGGGGATCAAGCTGGCCTTTGCTGAGCTGAAGTAAATCGTTGAGGGCGCGAGCCTTCGGCTCGCTTGGCCCCTACAGGCAATGGTTCATTCCTTCTCCAGCGTGGCCAGCAGCCCCAGGCTGGTCACATACTCCCTCGGGTTCTTCCCCAGCAGGCGCCGGAACATGGCGCTGAAGGCACGGCCGCTGCCGTAGCCAAGGTCTACGGCCACTTTCTGCACGCTCTGTCCCGACAGCAGGCGGGGAAGGGCTTCAGTCAGCCGCAGCTGCTGGCGCCAGTCGTTGAAGCTCATGCCCAGTTCGCGGGCGAACAGCCGGGCCAGGGTGCGGCTACTGGCGCCTACCTCCAGTCCCCAATCTTCCAGTGTGCGGTCCTGCTCCGGCGCTTTCAGCAGTGCCAGACAGATGGCTCGCAGGCGTCGGTCCTCTGGCAATGGCAGGTGCAGGGGCATGTGCTCCAGGGCGGCGATTTCGTGGAGTAACAGCCGTTGCACCAAGGCTCTGTGCTCCTCGGCGTCCATCTCCTCCAGTTGAACGGCGCGCAGGATCAGTTCCCGCAGCAGCGGCGGGACCGCCAGCACGCAGCAGTCATCGAGGGACGCGGGAGCGGCATCGGCGGAGATGAACAGGGTGCGCATCTGCACCTGTCCGGCCATGAATATCTGGTGCTCCACGCCCGGTGGAATCCACACCGCCTGGGTCGGAGGTATCACCCAGGCGCCGGCTGTCGTGACCAGACGCATCAGGCCGCGTGCGGCGTAGAGAAATTGTGCTTCCTCGTGGCAGTGGCGTTCGACGTGGGCACCGTCCTGATAGTCGCGGGCAACCGCGCTCAAGCGATCGTGCTGGTGGAGTCTGATCAGCATGTCCGATTCGATGACTTCTGTGGCCGGTTGAGTCTTTATGGACAACCTAGCATGGCGCTTCCAACAACCAAACGTTCGCTGCCATGAATCGACCTCGAACCGTTATCCGCTTCATCAACGCCGCCCATGTGATTGACCACATGTTCATGCTCATCTTCCCGGCTGCCGTGCTTGGCATGGGGCGCGACTTCGGTCTTGCCTACGGCGAGCTGATCGGCCTATCGCTCGGCGGCTTCATCGCCTTCGGTGCGTGCTCACTACCCGCCGGCTGGCTGGGTGACCGCTGGAGCCGGCGCCAGATGATGCTGCTGTTCTTCCTGGGGATCGGTGCCTCGGCCATCTTCACTGGCCTCTGCACCTCGATTCCGGCCCTGGTAGCGGGGCTTACCCTGGTCGGGGTGTTCGCTGCCATCTACCACCCGGTGGGGACGGCAATGCTGGTGGCCCATGCAGAGAATCGCGGGCGGGAAATCGGCATTAATGGCATGTGGGGCAACCTCGGGGTGGCCTTTGCCGCGCTGCTCACTGGCTATCTCACCGCGCAGTTCGGCTGGCGCGCAGCCTTCATCCTGCCTGGCGTCGTGGCACTGCTGCTGGGCTTCTGGTTCGCCTGGTGCATGCGCGGCGAAGCGCCCACCGCCGCGGCGGCCGGCGCCCGACGCGGAGGCCTCGCGGCTGGAGTTTCGATGCCGCTGGTATTCGGTGTGCTGGCGTTAGTGACTGCGACTGGCGGTGTGGTGTTCAACGCCTCTACCGTGACCTATCCCAAGCTGTTCCAGGAGCGCCTGCATGACCTTTTCGTCGCACCGCAAACGCTCGGCCTAGTGGTGAGCCTGGCCTACGCCTTTGGTGCTGTTGCCCAGTTGCTGATCGGTCGGGTGATTGATCAGGTCAGCCTGAAGTTGCCCTTCGTGCTGCTGACCTTCTGCCAAGCGCCCTTGCTGCTGGCGATGGCCTGGGCCGACGGCTGGGTGGTGATCGTCCTGGGTGCGGCCTTCATGTTCGTAGTCTTCGGCCAGGTGACGGTGAACGACTCGATGGTCGCCAACTTCGTCGCACCCCATTGGCAGGCGCGGGTCTTCGCGCTGCGCTACTTCGTTTCTTTCGGTGCCAGCGCGGCGGCGATTCCGATGATCGCCTTCATCGAGCCGAGGCAGGGGCTTGTGGGGTTGTATCTGGTGCTGGTGGGGTTTGCGGTGCTGACATTCGCAGCCGCACTGGTGTTTCCGAGGACACCGGCGCATGTGGCGGTGGTGGCTTGAGGGTAGAAAAGGCGCGTTCGGATCAGTGCGCCGGGAACACACAAAAAAGGCGCAGCCAAAGCCGCGCCTTTCTCATCCCGCAACAGCCCTTACAGCAGCTCGATTGCCACCGCAGTCGCTTCACCGCCACCGATGCACAGCGAAGCCACGCCGCGCTTGCCGCCCTTGTTACGCAGGGCGTTGATCAGGGTGATGATGATGCGTGAACCGGTGGAGCCCACCGGGTGGCCTTGGGCGCAGGCGCCACCGTAGACGTTGACCTTGGCGTGGTCCAGGCCGTGTTCGCGCATGGCCAGCATGGTCACCATGGCGAAGGCTTCATTGATCTCGAACAGGTCGACATCGTCCTTGTTCCAGCCGGTTTTCTTGAACAGGTTGGACATGGCGCCGATGGGGGCCAGGGTGAACTCGCTCGGGTCCTGGCTCTGGGTGGCGTGGCCGACGATCTTCGCCAGAGGCTTGAGGCCGCGGCGGGCGGCCTCGATGGCGGTCATCAGGACCAGGGCACTGGCGCCGTCGGAAATGGAGCTGGCGTTGGCAGCAGTGATGGTGCCGTCTTTCTTGAAGGCCGGCTTCAGGCCGGGAATCTTGTCCAGGTTGGCGGTCAGTGGCTGCTCGTCGTCCTTGACCACCACCTCACCCTTACGGGTGGTCACGGTCACCGGGACGATTTCGGCGGCCAGGGAACCGTCGGCGATAGCGGCCTGGGCGCGCTTCAGGGATTCGATGGCGTAGGCGTCCATCTCTTCACGGGTCACGCTGTACTGGTCGGCGGTTTCCTGGGCGAACGAGCCCATCAGGCGGCCGGTGCGGGCATCTTCCAGGCCATCGAGGAACATGTGGTCCTTGATTTCGCCATGACCCATGCGCAAGCCGGTACGGGCCTTTTCCAGCACGTAGGGCGCGTTGGACATGCTTTCCATGCCGCCAGCCACCATCACGGAGTTGCTGCCAGCCTTGAGCAGGTCGTGGGCCAGCATCACGGCCTTCATGCCGGAGCCGCAGAGCTTGTTGATGGTGGTGCAGCCGGTGGCGGCGGGCAGGCCGGCGTTCAATGCCGCCTGGCGGGCCGGGCCCTGCTTGAGGCCGGCGGGCAGCACGTTGCCCATGATCACTTCCTGCACGTCGGCCGGCTGGATGCCGGCGCGGTTGACGGCCTCGCGTATGGCCAGCGCTCCAAGGTCCACGGCGGAAACGCCGGACAGGCTGCCCTGGAAGCCGCCCATGGGAGTACGGGCGCCACTGACGATAACGATATCGGACATCTCGAACCTACCTCTGTGGATAACGGGCCGCGACCGGCCGGAGCCCCGGATTCTATCTGGTGACCGAAAGTCGAAAAAGAGTCACTCATCAAATCACTCTTTTGACTGATTTGCGTCTTGCCGATGGGGCCTAAAGTCGAGATCAACAATAAAGTCCCCAACCTCGCCAGGTGTGTCTCATGCTCCAGACCCGTGTCATCAAGCCCGCCGAAAACGCCTACGTCTATCCGCTGCTGATCAAACGCCTGCTGATGTCTGGCAGCCGATACGAAAAGACTCGTGAGATCGTTTACCGCGACCGCATCCGCTACAGCTACGCCACCTTCAACGAGCGCGTCGCGCGTCTGGCCAACGTGCTCACCGAAGCGGGTGTGAAGGCGGGCGATACCGTCGCGGTGATGGATTGGGACAGCCACCGCTACCTGGAATGCATGTTCGCTATCCCGATGATCGGTGCCGTGCTGCACACCATCAATATCCGTCTCTCGCCGGACCAGATCCTCTACACCATGAACCACGCCGAAGACCGCTTCGTGCTGGTCAACAGCGAGTTCCTGCCGATTTACCAGGCCATCGGCAGTCAACTGACCACGGTGGAGAAGACCCTGCTGCTCACCGACGGTACGGACCACAATGTCGACCTGCCGAACCTCGTCGGCGAGTACGAGACCCTGCTGGCAGCGGCCAGCCCGAAGTATGACTTCCCAGACTTCGACGAAGACTCCGTCGCCACCACCTTCTATACCACCGGCACCACGGGTAATCCCAAGGGTGTCTACTTCACCCACCGCCAACTGGTGCTGCACACCCTGTCCATGGCCGCCACCATCGGTGCGCTGGACAGCATCCGGCTGATGGGCACCGATGACGTCTACATGCCCATCACCCCGATGTTCCACGTTCACGCCTGGGGTGTGCCTTACGTAGCCACCATGCTCGGGGTGAAGCAGGTCTACCCCGGCCGCTACGAGCCGGACATGCTTTGCCGCCTGATGCGCGAGGAGAAGGTCACCTTCTCCCACTGCGTGCCGACCATCCTGCAAATGGTGATGAATGCCCCGACCGCCCAGGGGTATGACTTCGGCGGCCTGAAGATGATCATCGGTGGCAGTGCGCTGAACCGCGCCCTGTACGACGCGGCCAAGGCCCGTGGCATCCAGCTCACCGCTGCCTACGGCATGTCCGAGACCTGCCCGCTGATCTCGGTGGCGCACCTCAACGAAGAGCTGCTGGCCGGCAGCGAGGATGAGCGCACCACCTACCGCATCAAGGCCGGCGTGCCGGTGCCGCTGGTGGAGGCGGCCATCATGGACGCCGATGGGCAGTTCCAGCCGGTCGACGGCGAGTCCCAGGGCGAGCTGGTGCTGCGCGCGCCCTGGCTGACCTACGGCTACTTCAATGAGCCGCAGAAGAGCGAGGAGCTCTGGGAGCGCGGTTGGCTGCACACCGGGGACGTGGCCACGCTGGACGGGATGGGGTTCATCGAGATCCGCGACCGCATCAAGGATGTCATCAAGACCGGCGGCGAATGGATCTCCTCGCTGGAACTGGAAGACTTGATCAGTCGTCACCCGGCGGTACGCGAAGTGGCCGTGGTGGGCGTTCCCGACCCGCAGTGGGGCGAACGTCCCTTTGCCCTGGTGGTGGTTCGTGACAATCAGCCCCTGGATGCCAAGGCACTGAAGGAACACCTCAAGCCCTTTGTCGAGCAAGGTCACATCAATAAGTGGGCTATTCCCAGCCAGATCGCGCTTGTTACTGAAATTCCCAAGACCAGCGTGGGCAAGCTGGACAAGAAACGCATTCGTGTCGACATCGCTCAATGGCAGGCCGCCGGCAGCACTTTCCTCTCCGCTCTCTAAGCAGCACGGGCCGCGCCCTCTAGCGCGCGGCCCGGCAACCAAGCAAACGCTTGGCTTGTTAATTGCTGCGTTCTGAAAATTACTGGCTATCTTTCCTACCGAAGGATCGGACTAATCCGTCGGAAGGTGCGGGCCAGAGTGCCTGGGGGTTCCAAATCACACTTTCGAGGGATCAAGCGCTAATACCTGCTGGCTATAGTCCGCAACCATCAATAACAAAAAACACATGGAGTAGCGTCGATGACAACAACCACAACGTTCTGGCGCCTGGCAAAGCTGCCACTGGCCGTCAGCCTCGCTTCCACGCTCGCGGCTCCGGCATTCGGCGTGACGTTCAATATCGGTGAAATCGAAGGTCAGTTCGACTCTTCGCTGTCCGTGGGGGCCAGTTGGTCGATGCGAGGGGCCGACAAGGACCTGATCGGCGTGAACAATGGTGGGGACGGCCTGTCCCAGACTTCCGACGACTCCCACCTGAACTTCAAGAAGGGCGAGACCTTCTCGAAGATCTTCAAGGGCATCCACGACCTCGAACTGAAGTACGGCGACACCGGCGTCTTCGTCCGTGGCAAGTACTGGTACGACTTCGAGCTGAAGGACGAAAGCCGTCCGTTCAAGGACATCGACGATAACGGCCGCAAAGAGGGCGCCAAGTCCTCTGGCGCCGAATTGCTCGATGCCTTCGTCTACCACAACTACAACATCGCCGACCTGCCGGGCAGCGTGCGCCTGGGCAAGCAGGTGGTCAGTTGGGGTGAAAGCACCTTCATCGGCAACAGCATCAACTCTATCAACCCGGTGGACGTCTCCGCGTTCCGTCGTCCCGGCGCCGAAATCAAGGAAGGTCTGATCCCGGTCAACATGTTCTACGTGTCTCAGAGCCTGACCGACAACCTGTCCGCCGAGGCCTTCTATCAGCTGGAGTGGGACCAGACCGTCGTCGACAACTGCGGCACCTTTTTCGCCCAGCCAGACGTGATCGCAGACGGCTGTAACGACAACCTGCGTGTGCTGCGCGACTCGGAAAGCCTGACGCCAGGACAGGTGGCGTTGGCCCGGCAGTTCGGGGTGGACATCAACAGTGAGGGCTCGTTGGTGCGCCGTGGCCCGGATCGTGACGCTGACGACGATGGCCAGTTCGGTACGGCTCTGCGCTACTTCGCCGAGGAGCTGGATACCGAGTTCGGTGCTTACTTCATCAACTATCACAGCCGTCTGCCGGTCTTCAGTGCCACTGGATCCCCGCAGGCTACTTTCAACCTGGCCAACTCCCTGGCCGGTACTCCGCTGGCGGCCTTCGCCCCGCTGCTGGTGGCTGGCAACTCCCAGTACTTCATTGAGTACCCGGAGGACATCCGCCTCTACGGTTTGAGCTTCTCCACCACCTTGCCCACCGGCACCGCGTGGAGCGGCGAGGTCAGCTACCGCCCGAATGCTCCGGTCCAGTTGAACACCACTGACATCCTGTTCGCTGGCGTGACTCCGCTGGGTGGCCTGTTCGGCAACGCTTCCCCGCTCAAGGGTGCTGCCTCGACTGACCTGCACGGATACCGCCGCAAGGAAATCACCCAGTTCCAGACCACCTTCACCCACTTCTTCGATCAGGTCATGGGGGCTTCGCGCCTGACCCTGGTGGGCGAGGTCGGTGTGGTTCACACCGGTGGCCTGGAAAGCACCAGCAAGGCCCGTTATGGTCGTGACCCGGTCTTTGGGCCTGGCCCGCTGCCGGCCACTGGCTCGCTAAACACTTGCACGACGCTCAACTCCAGCACTCTGGGTAGCGCCACGGCTGAAAACGTCAGCAAGTACTGTGAAGACGACGGCTTCGTTACCAGCACTGCCTGGGGTTACCGCGTCCGCGCCGTGTGGGACTACAACGATGCGTTCGCCGGCGTGAACCTCAAGCCCAGCATCGCCTGGTCCCATGACGTCGATGGTTACGGTCCGAACGGCCTGTTCACCGAAGACGCCAAGGCCGTGAGCCTGGGCCTGGATGCCGAATACCAGAACACCTACACCGCTAGCCTGGCCTACACCGATTTCTTCGGCGGCAAGTACAACACCCTGATCGATCGCGATTTCCTCGCGCTCAGCTTCGGCGTGAACTTCTAAGCGGACTGCAAAATTGAGGAAAACGATGAACATGAAAACAACAAAGAGTCTGCTGCAAACTGGCGTGCTGGCGCTGTCCATGCTGGCCACCGGTGTCATGGCTGCGGTATCGGCCGACGAAGCGGCCAAGCTGGGGTCCACCCTGACCCCGCTGGGCGCCGAGAAGGCCGGCAATGCTGACGGTTCCATTCCCGAGTGGACCGGTGGCCTGCCGAAGAGCGCCGGCACCGTTGATGCCAAGGGCTTCCTGTCCGACCCGTTCGCCAGTGAACAGCCGCTGTTCACCATCACTGCGCAGAACGTCGACCAGTACAAGGACAAGCTGACCCCTGGTCAGTTGGCGATGTTCAAGCGCTATCCCGACACCTACAAGATGCCGGTGTTCAAGACCCACCGTTCGGCCACTGTGCCGGACAGCGTGCTTGAGGCCACCAAGTTCAACGCCACCAACACCAAGTTGGTAGAGGGAGGTAACGGCCTGGAAAACTTCCGTACCGCCAACCCCTTCCCGATTCCGAAGGACGGCCTGGAAGCGATCTGGAACCACATCACCCGCTATCGTGGCGGTAGCGTGCGCCGTCTGGTGACCCAGGCGACCCCGCAGCCGAATGGCTCCTACAGCCTGGTGTACTTCCAGGACGAGTTCACCTTCCGCGACAAGCTGAAGGACTACGATGCGAGCAAGCCGAGCAACGTGCTGTTCTACTTCAAGCAGCGTGTGACTGCGCCGTCCCGTCTGGCCGGTAACGTGCTGCTGGTGCACGAAACCCTCAACCAGGTGAAGGAACCGCGACTGGCCTGGCTCTATAACGCTGGCCAGCGCCGCGTACGCCGTGCGCCGCAGGTGTCCTACGATGGTCCGGGCACCGCTGCCGACGGCCTGCGTACTTCCGACAACTTCGACATGTACAACGGTGCGCCGGACCGTTACGACTGGAAGCTGGAAGGCAAGAAGGAGATCTACATCCCTTACAACAGCTACAAGCTGGATGATCCGAAGCTGAAGTACAGCGACATCATCAAGGCCGGCCACATCAACCAGGACCTGACCCGTTACGAGCTGCACCGCGTCTGGCACGTGGTGGCGACCCTGAAGCAGGGCGAGCGCCACATCTACGCCAAGCGTGACTTCTACATCGACGAAGACACCTGGCAAGCCGCTGCCATCGACCACTACGACGGCCGTGGCACCCTGTGGCGCGTGGCTGAGGCCCATTCCCAGTACTACTACAACCACCAGGTACCGTGGTACACGCTGGAAAGCCTCTACGACCTGCTGTCCGGCCGTTACCTGGCGCTGGGCATGAAGAACGAGGAGAAACAGTCCTACGACTTCAGCTACACCGCTGGCGAAAGCGACTACACCCCGGCGGCCCTGCGTCAGGCGGGCGTTCGCTGATCCCCTGCAACACCTTGTAGCGAAGCCGGCCTCCGGGCCGGCTTTTTCTTGTCTGTACTTCCTTCCCGCCGGGTCTTCTATTGGGGCCCCTGAACCGCTAGGCTCGTTCAGGCTCGCGCTCCCTGTACGCACAATATTCCTAGAAGCTGGGTGATGACCGTCCTGACCAGTTCGCGATCCATGACACCGACCGCTGCTCCCGTGGCGGATGCGCGCTTCTTTCGCCCGCCGCGACCGGCCGGCCATGTCCCGCGTCCGCGCCTGTGCGAGCGCCTTGCCGCTGGCCTCGACGGCCGCCTGCTGATGCTCAGTGCGCCGGCTGGCTTCGGCAAAAGCTCCCTGGCCATCGAGTTCTGCGAAAGCCTGCCGCCCGGCTGGCAGAGCCTCTGGCTCAGCCTGAGCCGGCGTGACAGCGATCCGGGGCGCTTCCTCGAACGTCTGCTGGACGGCCTTCGCCAGTTCTACCCGGGGCTCGGTGATGAAGCCATGGGCCATCTGAAGATGCGCCAGCGCCACCAGCCCTTCGCCTTCGAGCAGTGGCTGGATGGCCTGCTCGATGAAGTGGCCGAACACCTGGATGCCAACCCGCCGCTGTTACTGGTGCTGGACGACTATCACCTGGCACAGAACGCGGTGCTCGACCGCTGCCTGCAATTCCTCCTCAACCACTTGCCCGACGGTTGGGTGCTGCTGATTACCAGTCGCCAGCGCCCGGATTGGCACCTGGCCCGGCTGCGTCTGTCGAGGCATCTGCTGGAGCTGAACGAGCAAGATCTGCGCCTGACCGAAGACGAGTGCATGGCGCTGCTGAGCAGCCAAGGTGCGAAGCTCGAAGGCGACGACCTGGACGGTTTGCTCCAACGTAGCGAAGGCTGGGTCGCCGGCCTGCGCCTGTGGCTGCTTGCTGGCCAGGAAGCCCCTGCCAGCACCGAGGTGGCGCGGAGCACCCATGGCGATGAAAGCCTGATTCGTGAATACCTGCTGGAGGAAGTCATCGAGCGCCAGCCGCCCGAAGTCCAGGCCTTCCTCTTTGAAACCGCCCGCTTCGAGCGTTTCTGCGCCGAACTTTGCGATGCCGTGCGAGAAAGCCACGACAGCGCTGCCATCCTCCGTTACCTGCAGGCCCACCAGGTGTTCCTGGTTCCCCTGGACGAACAAGGCCAGTGGTTCCGCTATCACCACCTGTTCTCCGACCTGCTGCGCAGCCGCGGCACCACGAGCCTGGCACCTTCCGGCATGCACTTGCGCGCCTGTCGCTGGTTCAGCGCGCGCGGCCTGCTGGATGAGGCGGTGGAGCAGGCCTTGCGTGCCGGCCAGCCCGATGTGGCGGCCTCGCTGGTGCAGAACCTGTCTGAAGAACAGCTGCTGGCCAATCAGAACATCGCCATGCTGCTGCGCTGGAAGATGGACCTCCCCGACAGCCTGCTGTCCAGCACGCCTCGCCTGATCGTGCTCTACAGCCTGGCCCTGGGCCTGGCCTGCCAACTGGACGCAGCGGAAGAATTGGCGAGCAACCTTGCGCGCTTCCTCCCGGCGCCAGACGCCGTGCAACAGAGCAGCCTGCTGGTGCAATGGCAGGCCATCAGCGGCCTGATCGCCCGTGGCCGCGGCGATATCGAACGTGCCGAACATTTCTGCACCCAAGCCCTGAGCGCGTTGCAGGCCGAGAACTACGGCCAGCGTCACCTGTGCCTGTCCTTGCTGGGCAATATCGCCCTGGTGCGTGGTGATCTCTGGCGTGCCCGCGGCCTCAACAGAGAAGCCCTGGAATTGGCCCAGCGAGGGGCCAATCCACTGTTCGAGGCGCTGGTTCATTACGACCGCGCACGAGTGCTGCAGGTGCGCGGCGAAACCCTGCGCGCCCAGGCCGAAGTGCAGAGCGGCCTGGAACGCCTGCGTGGCGTCGAGGTGCCCAGGGCCTGCGTGGCGCGTGCGCGACTGATGCTTTATCAGGGCGTCCTGCTTAGCGTGCGCATGCAGAACCAGGCGGCGCGCGTCAGCCTGCAGGCGGGTATTGCCGAAGCCCGTGCCTGCCGCGACATCAGCCTGTTGATCGGGCACTGTGCCCTGGCCGCGCTGGAAGGCCGCGAGGGCCGCTTCGCCGCCGCTTTCGCCCAACTCGCCGAAGCCGAACGGCTGATGCACATCTGGGACGTGCCGCCGGTCTATTACCTGGCCATGATCACCCTGTCCAAATGCGAGCTGTGGTTGGCCCAGGGCCAGTTGGAACTGGCTGAAGCCTGGCTGCCGCGTCTGGCGGAAACCTATGCAGGCGAGGGCGCTGCTGCCGCTCCCGAGTTCCATCCGCTGCTGCCGCTTTGCATCGAGCAGCAGACAGCCGCGTTGGCCCGCGCCCAAGGCCGCACGGCAGACGCCGAAGCGCTTCTGCGCGGTCTGCTGGAAAAGACCGAACGCCAGGGCGTGATGCATGTAGCGCTGGCCGCTCGGCTGCAGCTGGTGAGCCTGCTGCGCTCGGGTCGTGAGCGGGAGGCCATCGCCCTGCTGGATCGTGCGCTGGAGTCCTTGCCGGGCGGTGGGCTGCTGCCCTATCGGGAGCTCCTCGAGCAGCACCCGCAGTGGTTGCGTGAACAGCTGGCTACCCGTTCACCGGACGATGTACGCGACTTGCTCGACCTGCTGCCGGGCGGCGAGGTCGTGTTGCCGGCGGACGTCGGAACCGCCGAGGCTTTGAGTTCACGGGAGCTGGCGGTGCTGCAACTGATCGCCCAGGGCTGTTCGAACCAGGAAATCAGCGAGCGCCTCTTCATTTCGCTGCACACCGTGAAAAGCCATGCCCGCCATATCAACAGCAAGCTTGGGGTGGAGCGCCGTACCCAGGCGGTGGCGCGGGCCAAGTCCCTCGGCTTACTGCGCTGAGGCTGCGGGCGGCGCTGAAAGATCCAGCGCCGGTTTGGCTGGCTTGGGCGCCACGGGCCTGGACAGTTGGGTGTCCACATCCTGCTGAATGCTGACCAGCACAGGCAGTAGATCGGCCATGTTGCCGCGTACCTCACTGTATGGGTGTTTCTCGGCCAGATCGGCGACGCGCGCCAGCAGTTGCCCGCGCACATCCGCGGGCAAGTGCACGAAGAGTTCCGGCAACTGTTTGGCGAGTTCGGCGCTGTAAAGCACCAGGTCTTCGCGGTTGAACTGGCGCGTCAGGCCCAGGTAGTCCAGCGAGCTGGACGACAGCATGGCGGCCGCCGCCTTGGTTTCTTGCAACCCCTGCAGGCGAATCGGGCTGCTCTGTTCCTTCTCTGAAAGCGTCATCCAGAACTCCACCGTAAGCGTGAAGAGGATGGCCTGCTGGCGCAGGGAATAGGTCATCAGGCCCAGTGCTTCGGCGCCGTAAGGCTGCTGCGCGGCCTTGAAGTCGAAGTACAGGCGCATCAGTTCCTTGAGCTGGAAGAGCACCTCGCGCGCCTCGTTCTGCCGCAGCTCCAGCGGTGCGTAGATGTTCAGCTGCGGCTTGAAGTTTTCCTCGCTGACCATGCGTGTGTAGATGGGCCCGGTGAACTCGCCGCTGCGCCGGGGCAGGGCGTTGACCTGGGTGGTGTCGATCGTCTGCAGCGCCAGGATCAACTGATGGTACTCGGCGCTGGCCCAGGGACGCTGGATGTCCGGGATTTTCTGCCCCAGGTAGAAAAGCTCGGCGGCCGGTGCGCGCAGGGCGAAAACCAGCAAAAGGATGGCCAGCGGCCAGAGCAGGGGGCGTGTTAGCGTCATCGAACTGGACAATCCTGCGGGGAAGGGCCGGCCAAGAGTAACGAGGCCGCGCTGAGTCGTCACCCGCGCCTTGGTTGGGGAAGCAGGCTGATGGAAACGAGCGAGCAGGGTGCCGTACGCGCGGTGTTCGAGGACCTGGGGGGCTTCAACGCTGTGCGCCAGCAGGGCGAAGGTGAAGGTCCGCTCGTAGGTCACCTGTTGCGCGCCAACATCCAGCTGGCCGCCATTCCGGTCTTTGCCCGCAAGGGCATCGCCGAGACCACGGTTAATGACCTGCTGGATGCCGCGCGGGTGTCCCGTCGCACCTTCTACAAATACTTCGCGAACAAGATGGATGTGCTGGAAAACATCTATCGCACGGCCGTTGTCCTGCTGCTGGCGCGCTTTCGCGAGATGCAGGACGACGCAGGCAGCGCCGAGGCCTGGCTACGCGGCATGGTGGCGCGCTTCTTCGACTACCACCTGGCCGTCGGCCCCATCATCCGCCTGATGCAGGAAGAAGCCCTGCGCGCCGACTCCCCGCTCGCCAGCCATCGCCAGCGTGCCCATGAGGAAATGGGCCGCCTGCTCGCCGAACGCCTGCTGGGTGAAGGTGACGAACGCGATCCGCTGACCTATCGGGCGCTGATCTGGGCGATGGAAGCGACGTCTCTCGAGCTGCTGACCGGCGCTGCGAGCGCTGCTGAGATCGAACGGGCCAAGACGGTGCTGGGGGACCTGTTGATCGCTGCACTGCGGCCGCGTGCTGCCTAGCGAGCACACACATCCTAGGTTGGGCGCGGTTGGCGCGGCCGCATGCTGTGATAGGCCCTCGATAACAACAACCACGAGGTGCCTCGCATGTCCGCATCCAGCTTGCCGCTGTCGCCGCCGCTTGCCGCCGGCTTCGCCCGCCTGGGCTTCGGCTCCCTGCCGCTCGACCGCCTGAAGGCGCGCTACGCCAGCGCCGACAGCGGTTCGCGCTTCATCGAGCTGGATGGCTTCAACGTCCACTACCGTGATGAGGGCAGCCGCGAAAAACCGGCCCTGGTCATGATCCACGGCGTGGTGGCTTCCCTGCACACCTGGGATGGCTGGGTGGAAGCCTTTTCACCGCACTACCGCATCATCCGCTTCGACGTACCGGGCTTCGGCCTCACCGGGCCCAAGCGCAATGGCGACTATTCCGCCGAACGCATGATCGGCATCCTCGGCCTGCTGCTGGATTACCTCGGCGTGACCAGGGCCTCCATCGCCGGTAACTCCCTGGGCGGCTACATCGCCTGGAACTTCGCCCTGACCCAGCCGCAGCGGGTCGACAAACTCGTGTTGATCGATCCGGCCGGCTACCCGATGCGCAAGGTGCCCTGGATGATCGCCTCCGCAGCGCTCCCCGGCGCTACCCTGGCCATGCCGCTGTGGATGCCGAGGGCGCTGATCGCCCAGGGCATCAAGGAAGTCTATGGCGAACCGGGCCGGATCAAACCGGGCGTGGTGGACCGCTACTACGACCTGTCGCGCCGCCCCGGCAACCGCCGGGCGATGATGGAAATCTTTCGCGTCCTGCTGAAGGTCAACGACACGGAGCTGGAGCACAGCGGCCAGCGAGTGGCGCAAATCAAGGCGCCGACCCTGCTGATGTGGGGCGAGAAGGACCGCTGGATATCGCCCAAGCACGTGCCGCTCTGGCAGCGCGATCTACCGGGCATCCAGGTGAAGACCTATCCGGGGGTGGGGCATATCCCGATGGAAGAGATTCCGCAGCAGAGTGCGGCGGACGCGATGCGGTTCTTGCTGGGCTGACATCGGCGCAGGCTCCGATCCGGCATGGACAACCCCTCTCCCTCTGGGAGAAGGCTGGAGTGAGGGAAGCAGCCACCACTCCGAGTACAAAAGAGAACGGCCCCGCAGGGCCGTTCTCTTCAATCACGAAAACCTCATGCCGCACTCGCCTGCGGCACATCGAACTCTTCCCGCGTCCTGTACAGCAGATCCAGATTGTCGTGCTGCCACGGGTGAAAACCCTTCTTGAAGAAGTCCATGTAGGTGCGCACCAGCGGCCGGAAGATGCCGTTGCGGCCCCACATCCAGTTCAGACCGTCGCGCCAGACACGCCAGTTCCACAGCAGGCCGTCGCGCTTGAGCATGTGGGCCAGGCCGCGGGTGGTGTCGAGCACAAAGAAGAAGGTGCCCATCACCATTGCCCGGCGCAGCAGGCGGTGGCTGCCGCAGACCTGGTTGTACACATCGAAGGCCACCGCCTTGTGCTCGGTTTCTTCCAGCGCATGCCAGCGCCACAGGCGTGCCATGGTCGGATGGGCGCCGGCCATGTACTCGGGGTTCTTCAACAGGCCGTCGGCCATGATCGCGGTGATGTGCTCCAGGGCCGCCGTAGCGGCCAACTGGCGGCGAGCGGAGAACTTCTTCTGGGTGTAGCGGATGCGCGCCTGGGCGCGGCGTTCGATGGCGCCGATGTCATAGCCCAGCTCGCGCAGGCGGTTGCTGTATTCCAGGTGCTCACGGCTGTGATGACCCTCCTGGCCGATGAAACCGCGGATCTGCTCCTTCAGCACCGGGTCGTCGATCTGGTCGCGGAACTGGCGCACCGAGTCGATGAAGAAGCGCTCGCCGTCGGGGAAGAGCACCGACATCGCGTCGAACAGGTGGCTCTTGAAGGCATCGCCGCTGTGCCAGTGGCGGGGCAGCGGGCTGGGCAAATCGAAATCCATGTGGCGCGGACGGATAACCAATCCTTCGGGTGTGGTGCTGGCCATGGGGGCTCCTTGAGACTGTTTGGACCATGGTCCCACTATCGGCTTGCCGGGTTTTGTCGGACAAGGTTATCTTCTGCCAACCTTCGGGTCATATCCGGCCACAACCCGAACAAGATGCCAATATGAAGCAACCGCTGACTTTCTCCGCCGAATTGGTACCCGTCGCCTATGCCGAAGCCTTGCTCGGCCTGGCCGAGGAATTGGGTGTGGCCCGCGAGACTTTGTTTGCCAGCGCCAGGGTGCGGCCGGAGCTGCTCGGCAACCCGAATGGCCGGTTGTCCTTCCTCGATTTCAACCAGCTTGCCGGTGCGGCCTTGAACCTGTGTCGCGAACCGGCCCTGGGGCTGATTCTCGGCCAGCGGTTGAACGTCTCCACTCACGGGATTCTCGGTTATGCCGTGCTCTCCAGCGCGAACCTGGGCCGTGCTCTGCAGTTTGCGCTGAAGTATTACCGGGTATTGGGGCTCGCCTACGAGCTGGAACTGGTGGAGCAGGGCGACTGCCTGCAACTGCGTGCCATCGAATCCTTCCCGATGGGGCCCTTGGGGCGATTCGCCGGTGAGGGACTGCTAGCCAGTTTTTTCAGCATCGCGCGCTTTCTGGTGGGTGAGGAACTGCATGGCCAGCAGGTGGGCTTCGCCCATTCGGCACCGGCCTACGCGACGCGCTACGCGGAGGTGTTCGGCGTCTCGGCGCATTTCGAGCAACCCTGCCACTGGCTGAGCCTGCCCAAGCGTTACCTGGAACGCCCCATGGCCCTGGCTAATCCGGCCACGGTGCAGATGTGCGAGCAGCAATGCGAAGCCCTGCTGGCCACCCTGGACGTGCAGGACGCGCTGCTGACTCGCGTGCGCCGCCTGCTCATGGCGCGCCCCGGCGACTTCCCCGACCTCGACGGCGCCGCCCGTGCCCTGCACACCAGCGGGCGCAGCCTGCGCCGTCACCTTTCGGCAATGGGCACGAGTTATCAACAGGTGTTGGACGAGGTGCGCAAGAGCCTGGCCTTGCAGTACCTGGGCACCACCCACCTGCCACTGTTCGAAATCGCCAACCTGTTGGGCTTCAGTGACCCCTCCAACTTCCGCCGTGCCTTCCGCAAGTGGACGGGCAAGCTGCCGAGTGACTATCGCGCAGGGCCATGAGGCCCGGCCGTCCAGCCGGTCTGTCGCCATAGCGGGCGGCCGCACCATCGCGCGCACCGGGTTCAGATGATCGGGTGGAACATCAGCCACACATAGAGGCCGGAAACCAGGAACTGCGCCAGCGTGATAGGCACGCCGTAGCGGCTGAAGCGGGCAAAGCTCACGCGCTCCCCCTCGCTGGCGCAGATGCCCACCGCCACTATGTTGGCCGAGGCACCGATCAGCGTCGCGTTACCGCCCAGTGTGGCGCCGAACATCATTGCGATGAATACCGGGATGGTCGAACCAGGCCAGTCGCTGAACGTAGCGGCCAGGGCGATCTCCGGCACGATTTCCGCGGCCACCAGATAGCCTTTCGTCATGATCAGCGAGGCGGCAACCACTGGGATGTTGGCCAGCAGGCTGGACAGCAAGCCGATCCCGACCATCAGGCTCAGGGCGACCACCAGGAGGTTCGTACCGAACCATTCTTCCAGCTTGATTGAGAGCCCCTGCAGCAATCCCGTTGCGGTGAATGCCTCCACCAGGCAGAAGATTGCGCCAAGGAACAGCAGGGTCTTCCAGTCGATGGCGCGCAGAAGTTCGTCCACCGGCTCCACGTGAGAGGAAAAGATCACCAGCAGGGCCAGGCTCGCGGCGATGATGGCCACTGCCGGCGGTACGATGGGGCGGGGCAGCAGTTCGCCGAACAGGAACAGCGCGATCATCAACGCCAACACGGCCAGGGTCATGACCACGAACCACGGTTTATCGATGGGCGGCATCGGCTCGGGTTCCGGCAGGTCTACCTGTGCGCGCCAGATCTGCGGCATCAGCCAGGGCAGCAGTGGGATGATCACCAGCACGGCCAGCAGGCCAGACAGGCTGACCTTCTGCAGGTACTGGACGAAGCTCATGCCGATCGAGCTGCCCACCAGGAAGGTCGCCGGGTCGCCGACCAGGGTCAACATGCCGGCCGAGTTGCTGACGATTGCCGTGAGCACCAGCGGCGCGACGATGTCCACTTTCAACGCCCGAGCCACGCGCACGATCACGGGGGCGAGCAGGATCACCGTCGTTGCGTTGGGCAGCAGCGCGCAGACTGGTGCCACCATGAGGATCAGCAGCAGCAGGAAGCGCTTGCCGCTGCCGCCGGTCGCGCGCAGGAACATCACACCGAGACGTTCGAATAATCCGGTTCGGGCCAGTACGCGTGCGACCACCATGCCGCCGAACAACAGCGACAAGGGTCCGCCGGCCGTGCGCATCGCGGCGATCAGACTGCCACTGCCGAGAATGCCAAGGGCCAGCAGCATGCCGACGCCGAGCAGCGCGGCGACCGCCATGTCGATCAGGTCGAAGGCAATCGCCAGGACCACCAGGGCAAAAATGCTCAGGGTCAGGTAGATCTGCAAGTCGCTCATTCGGCTTTCCCGGCTCAGTCAATTGGCGGCGCATACAAGAGCCCGCCGTTGTGCCAGAGGCGGTTTGGGCCCCGTTCGATCGCCAGCGGGCTTCGACTGCCGAGGTGTCGCTCGTAAAGCTCAGCGTAATTGCCGACTGCGCGCACGGCACGCATCGCCCAGTCCGGCTGCACGTCCAGCGCCTTCGCCAGACGCAGGTCCTCGCCACGCAGCAGACGTCCCTGTGGTCCCCTCAGTTTGCGGACGCGGGCTTCGACATTGGCCTGCGTCAAGTCGTACTCCTCGGCGAGAACCAGGGCGTGGAGTACCCAGCGCACCACCGTGGCCCACTGCTCATCGCCCTGGGCAACCACCGGGCCAATCGGCTCCCTGGAAATGCGCTCGGGCAAAATCACGAAATCGTCCGGCTTGCCGGGAGCCAGCAGGCGCACGGCGGCCAATTGGGCGGAATCCGAAGTGAGGGCGCGGCACTTGCCGGCGAACAGGGCCTGCGCCGCGCCGCTCGCGGAGTCGATTTCCTGTGGGCGCAGCTTCAGGTCCTGGTCGCGTATCAAGTCGGCCAGGTTCTGCTGGTGGGTTGTGTCCTTCTCAACGCACACTTCCCCTTCGCGTAGCTCGGCCAGGTTCCCGATGCCCGAGGCCCTGGGGACCATGAAGGCCTGGCCGTCATAGAAAAGCACGGCGGGAAATGTCACCTGCAGCAGCGCCTCACGGGTCAGTGTCCAGGTCGTGTTCCGTGCCAGCAGGTCGATGCGCCTCGCCTGCAAGGCCGGGAAGCGGGTAGAGGCCTTGAGCGGCACGAATTCGACCCGTTCTCCATTGCCCAGCACTGCCGCTGCCACTGCCCTACAGAAGTCGGCCTCCAGTCCGACCCAGCGGCCCGTGGTGTCACGCGCGGAGAATCCGGCGATGCCTTCACTGACACCGCAACGCAACTGGCCACGATTGTGGATGCTCGCGAGGGTTTCTCCGGCCAGGGGCGCCAGACCCTGAACTGCCAGAAGGACCAGCGCTGCAAGCAACCGTGTCAGGCGCATCAGGCTGAACTCCCAGGTTCGAGTGGCGATACTTTCACTCTAGTTGAGGCACCGGGCTGTCCGGCCGTCCGGTGGCCGCCGCAGATTGGCGGTCATTGCACGAGGGCGCGCGGTCAGGAAGGTCGCCTTTACGGATTTCGGTGTGACAGAATTCCGTTCTTTATCGAACAGGGGCGCCCATGGAAACCGCAAAGCCCGCGTTAATACGCGAAACCTTCCCCGTCGGACCTTTGCAGTGCAACTGCACCCTGATCGGCGATCCGGTCAGCAAGAAGGCCATCGTCGTCGACCCGGGCGGCAACCATGAGCTGATCCTGGCGCGGCTGGAGGCTCATGGGCTGAAGCTGGTCAGCATCATCCACACCCATGCCCACCTGGATCACTTCCTCGCTTCCGGCGAGTTGAAGAAGGCCACCGGTGCGACCCTGCACCTGCACAAGGAAGACCAGTTCCTCTGGGACAACCTGGAAATGCAGTGCCGCATGTTCGGCGTGCCCTACAAGCCGGTGCCGGCTCCGGACCAGTGGCTGGCCGACGACGAGGAACTGGCCTGCGGTTGCGGCGTCGCCCTGCACACCCCGGGGCACACGCCGGGGTCCATGAGCTTCTGGTTTCCCGAGGCCAAGCTGCTGATCGCCGGTGACACCCTGTTCCGCCGTGGCATCGGCCGTACCGACCTATGGGGCGGCGACTACAGCACCATCGAGCGATCCATCAAGCAGCGCCTGTACAGCCTGGACGAGGAGGCGACCGTGGTCACCGGCCACGGTCCGGACACGCGACTGGGCGAGGAGATGCGCGAGAATCCGTTCGTGCGGGCCTGATCCACGGAATTTTTACGCGTTCTAATGTCTAATTGCCCGCAGCCACACCGGCTAAAAGATTTTTCAGGAGTAAATCGTCCATGTTCACCCCGCGTCGTCTGATCATCGCCGCTACCGCTTTCGCCATGCTGTCTGGCTGTGCTCAGAATCCCTACAACCAACAGGGCGAAGTCCAGGCTCCCGCCGAGGGCGGCATGAGCAAGACCGCCAAGTACGGTGCACTGGGTGCCCTGGCTGGCGCCGTGGCTGGCGCGGCGATCAACCATGACAACCGTGGCAAGGGTGCGCTGATCGGCGCCGCCGTGGCGGGTGCCGCCAGCGCGGGCTACGGCTACTACGTCGACAAGCAGGAAGCCGAACTGCGCCGCAGCATGGAAGGCACCGGCGTGCAGGTGCAGCGCCAGGGCGACAACATCAACCTGATCATGCCCGGCAACATCACCTTCGCCACCAATTCGGCTGATATCGCCAGCAACTTCTACGCGCCGCTGAACAACCTGGCGACTTCGTTCAAGCAGTACGACCAGAACAACATCGAAGTGGTTGGCCATACCGACAGCACCGGCAGCCACCAATACAACATGAACCTGTCGCAGCAGCGCGCCCAGAGCGTAGCCAACTACCTGATGGCCCAGGGCGTCAACGGCACCCGCGTCTCTTCCCGTGGCATGGGCCCGGACCTGCCGGTCGCCAGTAACGCCAACGAAGCAGGTCGTTCGCAAAACCGCCGCGTGGAGATCAAGCTGACCCCCATCCCCGGCGCCCAGGCTCCACAGCAATACTGATACCGCTCCACCGCCACGAGGCCCGCTGTTGCGGGCCTCGTCGTTTCTGCCGCTCGTCGTGCGATTACTGGCTCAACGCCAGTTCCCACATTCCTGTCTAGACTGCGATGCAGGGTTCCATTGAGCCCCGTCTGAACCGTTCGCCCGCGTACCCAGAGACGCGTCGACGGCCATGGAATGGACAGGAGACTGCATGGACGATCGTCAATCCCCCCTTTCCCGCAAATACGTGCTGCCAGTGCTGGTAACCCTGACCCTGATGCTGGTTCTCGGGGGGCTGGTGCTCTGGCAATGGTTGGCCCTGGAAGCGCGCAACCGTAGCGAGTACGAGCAGCGCTTCGAGATCGAGGCGGAGGAAATTGCCCAGCGCGTCGGCATTCGGATGCGCGCTTACGAGATGGTCCTGCGCGGCATGTCTGGTCTGATGGTGGGCAGCGCTGCCGTGTCGGCCGAGGAGTGGGCGCGGGCCACTGACCAGTTGCAGTTGCAGGATCGCTATCCGGGCATCCAGGCGCTGGCGTGGGCGCGTTATCTGAAGCACCCGGAACTCAACGAGTTCGTCGGCGAGATCTGGGAGCAGGGGCGCCGTGAGTTCCGTGTGTTCCCCTCGGAGCCGCGGGACGAGTACCTGGTGGTGCAGTACAGCAGCCCCATGGACTGGCGCAACCGGCGCACCCTGGGCTTCGACATGCTCAGCGAGGCGGTGCGCCGGGAGGCAGTCGATCTCGCTCGGGAAACGGGTGAAGCCATCCTCACTGGGCCGGTGACGCTCCGGCAAGAGACCGAACAGCAAGTACAAAGCGGCCTGCTGCTCTTCATGCCGGTGTATCGCCCAGACGCGCCCAGCGTCACCGTCGAGGAGCGTCGCGCGGCACTGGTCGGCATGGTTTGCGGCGCCTTTCGCGTGAACGACCTGATGGAAGGAATCCTGGGCACCCAGAGCAGTCTCTACAGCATCGACCTCAAGGACGCCGGCAGTCCTGGCACGCCTATGCTGGAAGAGTCCGACGGAAGCCACCCGCCGCGCTTCCATCGGGTCGAGGAACTCAAGCTCTTCGGCCGCACCTGGGTGCTGGGCGTAGGCAGCACGGCCAAGTACGAGGCCATGCTGGGCAACGACCGCATCGCATTCAGCCTCTGGACGGGCCTGGCGGCTGCACTACTGCTCTCGCTGCTGGCGGGCGGCTACCTCTATCTGCGCGAGCGGCAATTGCAGCTCAGCCTGTCATCTTCCGCCGCGCTGGCCGAGCGTGAGGAACGCTTCCGCCTGCTGCTGCAGCACTTGCCCGTGGCCACGCTTATCTGTGATGCCCAAGGTCGAATCGAGATGGCCAATGCCAGTGCGGGTGATCTGTTGGCCTGCGATGCCGAATTTCTGCTGGGGCAGCGATTGCAGCGCTACCTGCCGAACATGGCTGCTCTGGAGTCGAGTGACGGCGACCAGTCCCCCACCCAGCTGACCGAGGTCGAAGCGCAGCAGGATGGGGGGGAGCGAATCCCGGTGGCGCTGACCCTGAGCAGTCTGAACCACGGCGCGAATCAGCGTTACCTGATCAACCTGGTGGACCTGCAGGCGCGCAAGAGCGCCGAAGAGCGCTTCCGCCTGGTGGTCGAGGCGTCGCCCAACGCCATCGTCCTGGTGGATACCCAGGGGCGGATCGCCATGGTCAACCGCCAGACCGAGCAACTGTTTGGCCATAGTCGCCAGGAAATGCTCGGTTCGCCGGTGGAGATGCTCCTTCCCGAGGCTCTGCGTGAGGCCCATGTCGCGCTGCGCGAAGGCTTCCAGCGCAAGCCCGAGCAGCGGCGCATGGGCAGCAACCGCGAGCTGTTCGGGCAGCATCGTGACGGTCGCCAGATTCCCCTGGAGGTGGGCCTGTCGCCCATTCGCGCTGGCCGCGAACTGCTGGTGCAGGCGGTGATCATTGACATCAGCGAACGCAGGGCGGCGGAACAGCGACTCCGTGACCAGGCCGAGCAGTTGATGCTGGCCAATCGTTACAAGTCCGAATTCCTCGCCAACATGTCCCATGAGCTGCGCACGCCGCTGAACAGCATTCTGATCCTCAGCGATCAGTTGCGTCAGAACATGGTCGGCAACCTCACCGAGAAACAGACCCGTCACGCCGACATCGTCCATCGCGCTGGCAGCGATCTGCTGCAACTGATCAACGATGTACTCGATCTGGCCAAGGTCGAAGCCGGGCGCATGCAACTCAAGCTGGAGCCGCTCAACGTCCAAGACATGCTCGCCGAGCTCGACGGTAGCCTGCGGCCCATGGCCGAGATCAAGGGATTGCGCCTCTCTACCCACGTCCAGGCCGGCGTGCCGCGGGTTATCCACAGCGACCGGGTGCGCTTGCACCAGATCCTGCGCAACCTGCTGTCCAATGCCCTCAAGTTCACCGAGCAGGGCGAAGTGGAGCTGTCGGTCGAACTCGACTCGGCCGCGGCCATCGACGAGCGCGAGGTGTTACGCTTTGTCGTCCGCGACACGGGTATTGGCGTTCCTGAGGACCAGCACGAGCGTATTTTTCAGGCCTTCCAGCAGATCGATGGCTCGACCAGCCGGCGCTTCGGGGGCACCGGCCTGGGCCTGGCCATTACCCGTCAGCTGGTGCTTGCCCTGGATGGCGAAATCTCGCTGGAAAGCGCACCGGGGCGGGGGTCGCGCTTCACCGTTCGGTTACCGGTGGCAGTGGCCGCCAGCCAGCCGAAGGACGATGAAGGGCCCATGCAGCCAGTGCGCGGCGGCCAGGGCCCGTCGGTACTGATTATCGAGGATGACGTCAATTTCGCCTCGGTGATGGCTGAGGAAGCCCAGGTCCACGGGTTCTCCAGTGTCCATTGCCGCAACGGCAAGCAGGCCATCACGCTCTTGCAGAACGAGCGCTTCGCCGCGGTCATCCTCGACATCCTGCTGCCGGATATCAGCGGCTGGCAGATCTACCGACGCCTGCGCAGTCATGCGAACCACCGTACTACCCCGGTGAACATCATTTCCTGCGTCCCCCAGCCCCAGGACTGGAACGAGGACGCCACCCGCTACCTGGTCAAGCCCATTGCCCGAGAGGACCTGGAGCAGGTGTTCCAAGACCTGGAGGGCGGCCGTCCGCCGGAGGAGCGCAAGTTGCTGCTGGTGGAGGATGTCGAGGTGGAACGCGAGCACTATCGCGAGCACCTGGAGCAACTGGGTTTCGATGTGGTGACCAGCGCCAACGGTGAGGGTGCCCGCAAAGCCTATGCGCAGAGCGATTTCTCCGCCCTGGTGATCGATCTCGACCTGCCGGACCAGGATGGCTTCGAGCTGCTCGACAGTCTCGACCGTGAACGCCCCCTGGAGGGCTCCCGGGTCGTCATCAATACCGGAGTCGACGTCAACCAGCAGAACCTGCAGCGCCTGCGACGCTATTCCGCGGTGGTCGTGCGCAAGGCGGGCGAGGACCTCGACAACCTGAGCTCGGCGGTCCAGGGCTTCCTGGCTGGCCTGCGCCAACCCCAGGCCAGCTCGGTGGTGGACCCGCTGGAAGGCAGCCGTGTGCTGCTGGTGGACGACGACGTGCGGAATGTCTACGCCCTCAGTGCCCTGCTCGACGAAACGGGCATGAAGGTCACCGCCGCCCGCGACGGACTGGAAGCCATTGCCTGCTTCCAGCGCGAACCCTTCGACCTCATCCTGATGGACATGGCCATGCCCAATATGGACGGCTACACCGCCACCCGCGTGCTGAAGCAGGAGCACGGCTGTGGCATCCCGATCATCGCCCTGACCGCCCACGCGATGAAGGGCGACCGGGAGAAATGCATCACCGCCGGCGCCGATGACTACCTGGCCAAGCCGATCAGTCGCCAGGAACTGCTGGATATGCTCTACCGCTGGCTGGAACAACCGGGAGGTCGCCATGGCGCACCTGCAGCTTAAGGAGGCCTCTGCGGCCAACATCCTGCTGGTGGTGGACGACCGCCAGGAGAACCTTGCCGCCATGGAAGCGCTGTTGGACGACGGCGAATGGCAAGTGCGTACGGTGGATTCCGGCGAGGCCGCGTTGAAATGCCTGCTGGAGGAAGAGGTCGGCCTGGTGCTGCTGGATGTCCAGATGCCGCGCATGGATGGATTCGAGGTTGCCCGGCTGATGCGCAGCAGCCCGCTGACCCGCTATACGCCGATCATCTTCATCTCCGCCATCGCCCACACCCAGGACGCCGTGCTGCGCGGTTATTCGTCCGGTGCCGTGGACTTCATCCTCAAACCCTTCGACCCCCAGGTGCTGCGCCACAAGATCCAGTCCCTGCTGGCCCACGAGCGCAACCGGCGCGACCTGTTGCAACTCAGCCAGCAACTGGACAGTGCCAGAGCCTTCAATGCCTCGGTGCTGGAAAACGCCGCGGAAGGCATCCTGGTGGTGGGCGAGGACGGCATCATCAGCTTCGCCAACCCGGCCATGGCGCATATGCTCCAGGGCACGGTGGACGATCTGGAGGGCCAGCCGCTGTTGAGCCTGATCGGGCATCCTGTGATGGCCGCCGAATGGAAGCTGTCGGATTTCTATCGCCACTGGAAGCGCAACGAGACCTACCGCCTGCACGATGCCAGCCTCAAAACCATGGGGGGCGAGCGCCTGCCGGTGGCATTGTCGTCATCGCCCCTGCCACGTCTGCAGCGCTCCATGGTGGTCATCGCCCTGGATATGTCGGTGGTGCGCCAGCTGCATGCGCAACTGGAGTCCCAGGCCATCACCGATGCCTTGACCGGGCTGCTCAACCGGCGTGGCTTCCACCAGGCGCTCGAGGCATCCCTGGCGCGTATCGAGCGCAATGGCAAGCGCATGGCGGTGCTCTACCTGGACCTGGACGGCTTCAAGCTGATCAACGACTCCCTCGGCCATGAGGCGGGCGATCGCGTGCTGCGGCGAGTGGCCGAACAGCTGAAGAATTGCCTGCGCCCCTACGACATCCTGGCGCGCATGGGTGGGGATGAGTTCACGGCGCTGCTGGATACCCTCGATCATCCCGAAGACGCGGCGCGGGTGGCGGAGAAACTGATCGAGCTGGTATCCGTGCGCCACCGTATCGAGGGCATCGACATCACCCTTGGCGCCAGCGTTGGCATCGCCTGCTTCCCCGAGTGCGGGCAGAGCGTGGATGGCCTTCTGCGCGCGGCCGACATCGCCATGTACGAGGCCAAGCGCGCCGGTCGCCAGCAATACCGCTTCTACTCGCCGGAGATGAACGGCCGCGCCCGTTCCCGGCTGATGCTGGAGGAAAGCCTGCGCAATGCCATCGAGCAGAACGATTTCCACCTGGTCTATCAGCCGCAGGTCCACCTGGAGACTGGCCGCCTGCGCGGCTTCGAAGCCTTGCTGCGCTGGGAACACCGGGTCGCAGGCACTGTGGCGCCCAATGTATTCATCCCATTGCTGGAAGAGACCCGCCTGATCAACCGCCTGGGTGACTGGGTACTGAGGGAGGGGGCCAGTCAGTGCAGCGCCTGGCGCTCGAGTTTCGGCGAGGACCTGGTGATCAGCCTCAACGTCAGCCCAGTGCAGTTCGGCATGCCGCAGTTGGTGGACGACCTGCGGCGAGTGCTGGGCGAATTCGGCCTGCGGCCTGAGCAGCTGGAAGTCGAGGTGACCGAAAGCGCACTGATGCAGGACCTGGAGCTGACCCGCGAGCAGCTCCGGCAACTGCGCGCCCTGGGCGTGCGCATTGCCATCGACGACTTCGGTACCGGCTATTCGTCCCTGGCCTACCTGCGCCATTTCGAACTGGACACTTTGAAGATCGACCGCCTGTTCATCTCCAACATGCTGGAATCGCGGCGTGATGCCGCTGTGGTCAGCACCATCATCGATCTCAGCCGCCACCTGGGCCTGGAGGTGATCGCCGAGGGGGTGGAAACCCTGGCCCAGCGTGATTGGTTGCTGGAGCACGGCTGCACCTTCATGCAGGGTTTCCTGGTGGCGCCGGGGCTTCCCGTCGCCAAGGCCGAGGCCTTTCCGCGGGTAGTGGACTGGAGCGCGCTGCGCAAGGCCTCCGAAAGCCTCACTCCCTCTCCATGAAGGGGGGGCGGAGAGAGTGGCATCACGCACACCCGAACGCGCGGGCCTACACTTGAGTTGTCGGGGCATCCGGGATCACGCCGCCGGCTTATTGCAATAAGGAGGCTCCATGTACTGCTTTGTTGTGGCGTACCCCAACGCACCGGGCGCCAAGTTCGATTTCACCTACTACTGCGAGGAACACATCCCGCTCCTGACCCGCCTGATCGGCGAAAACCTGGTGAAGGTCGAGGTGCGCAAGGGCCTGGCCGCAGCGGATGGCGCCGTGGCGCCGTTCATCTGCATGGCCAACCTATGGGTACTGTCGGTGGAGGAATTGCGTAGCACGCTGGAACTGAACGGCGACGAGATCAGCGCCGATATCCCCAACTACACCAACCTGGCGCCCTTGCTCCAGGTCGATGAGGTGTTACAGACGCCATGAAGAACAAGAGCCCGCCAATTGGCGGGCTCTTCGTATCCGGGCGGGAGGACCGACGAACCGTGGTCCACCCGGTTGAGGCTCAGGCCGGCGGGAACTGCTGGTGCAGTCGTGCCAGCTGGGCGTCCTTGGCTTCCCACAGGCGGTTCACCCATTGCTGGAAGGCTAGGCGGTACTGCTCGTCCTGATCGTAGTTCTTACCAATGAATTCGCCGGGAATTTCCATTTTTTCGATGCGCACCACCACCTGGCGCAGACGGCCGGCGAGTAGGGTCCAGAAGTTCGGGTTGCCATCCGGGTAGTGGATGGTGACGTTGACCAGCGAATGCAGTTGCTCGCCCATGGCATCCAGCACGAAGGCGATGCCACCGGCCTTGGGTTTGAGCAGGTACTGGAAGGGCGAGTCCTGCTCGTCGTGTTTGGCGCGAGTGAAGCGGGTGCCCTCGAGAAAGTTGAAGATCCCCACCGGATTGTCGCGGAACTTGTCGCAGGTGCGGCGGGTGGTTTCGAGATCCTTGCCCTTCTTCTCCGGGTGCTTGGCCAGGTAGGCCTTGGAGTAGCGCTTCATAAAGGGAAAATCCAGAGCCCACCAGCACAGACCGATTACCGGTACCCAGATCAGCTCCTGTTTGAGGAAGAAGCGCAGCAGGCGGATACGGCGGTTGAACAGGTGCTGCAGGACTAGGATGTCCACCCAGCTCTGGTGATTGCTGGTGACCAGGTAGCTGTGCTGGTAGTCCAGCCCGGCCAGGCCGTCCACGTCCCAGCGGGTGTCGCGCACCAGGCGCATCCACAGTTTGTTGCAACTGATCCATCCCTCGGCGACGAAGCTGGCAGCCCAGTTCAGCACGCGCTTGGCCGCGCGGAAGGGCAGAAGCAGCTTGAGCAAGGTGACGGCGAACAGCGGAATGCACCAGAACAAGGTGTTGAGGGTCAGCATCAACGCCGCCAGGGCACCGAGCAGCGGGGAAGGGATAAAACTCAGCATGGACGGGTTGGAGCCTCACCGGGGGTGGTCATGGCCACCTCGTTATGGGTCGGACCCGCGGCATTCCCTGACGGCGGGCAGAATGGTGGCCAAGGTTAACGGTTGTTCACTCAACTGCAAGCGCGAAGGGTGACCGGGCGGTCGCGGCGGACGCTGATTCCAGGGTAGTTGGCGGTAGGGGAAATTCATTCGCCAAGGGCTGCGCTGCAGCCCCTTCCTCGTTCGCAAGGGCAGACCTTCGGTCTGCTTGGCGAATGAATTCGGCCCTTCTAGATTTGCGCTGCGGTCGTCGTGCTTAAGCTTCGTTGCCGCACGCCGCCTGGATCGCCGTCAGGGCGATGGTGTGGATGATGTCGTCCACCAGGACGTTGCGGGGCAGGTCGTTCACCGGCTTGCGCAACCCTTGCAGCATCAGGCCGCCGCTGACCACAGGGTGACCCTGCTGTGCGTCCTTGTAGGCGGCATCGCCAGTGGCCAGGTCTGGAAAGACGAACACGGTGGTACGGCCATCGCGCGTGGCGGCGGAGTAGGGCAGGGGGCCCTCGATGGGCAGCTCGGGACGCGCGGCACGGGCCAGGCGGGTGGCTTCGCGGACTTTCGCCAGTTCCGCTTCATCGGCCGAGTCGCAGACCATCGCCACCCGCGGGACTATGCCCAGGGCCTCAGCCGAGTCCGCACTTTGAAGGGCGATTTCCGCCAGATCGCTGGCATCAGGATCGGGATTCACCGCGCAGTCGCCGTACACCACCACCTGCTCCGGTAGCAGCATCAGGTAGACGGACGAGGCGACGCGGTAGCCGGGTGCCGACTTGATCAGCTGCAGGGCCGGGCGAATGGTGTTGGCGGCGGGGTGGATGGCGCCGGAGACCAGTCCGTCCACTTCGTCCAGGGCCAGCATCATGGTGCCGAGTACGACGTTGTCTTCCAGTTGGGCGGTGGCCATGGGCGCGTTCAGGCTCTTGCTCTGGCGCAGCTCCACCATGGGCTGGACGTAGCGCTCGCGGACCCGATCCGGATCGAGGATCTCCAGTCCCTCGGGCAATTCGATGCCTTGGGCGCGGGCCACGGCGTGCACATCCTCCGGCTTGGCCAGCAGCACGCAGTGGGCGATTCCTCGGGCCTGGCACGCGGCGGCTGCCTGTACAGTGCGCGGCTCGCTGCCTTCGGGCAGGACGATACGTTTGCCGGCGAGCTGGGCCTGCTGGATCAGCCGGTGGCGGAAGGCCGGCGGCGACAGGCGCTGGGTCGCGCTTGGCGCACCGCAGCGGCTGCGCAGCCAGTCGAGGTCGAGGTTGCGGGCGACGAACTCGGTGACCTTTTCCGCGCGCTCGCGGTCGTCCACCGGGATTTCCTTGTTCATCCGGTTCAGGTTGGTGGCGGTGTCGTAGGTGCCGGTGGCCACGCCCAGCACCGGCAGGCCGCCCTGCAGCGCGCCACGGCAGAGCTCCAGGGTGCGGGGGTCGGGCTGGATGTCGCTGGAGAGCAGCAGGCCGGCCAGCGGCACGCCGTTCATGGAGGCCAGGCTGGCGGCGAGGATGATGTCGTCGCGGTCGCCCGGAGTCACTACCAGTACGCCTGGCTTGAGCTGCTGCACGGTATTGGGCACGGTGCGTGCGCAGACCACGATCTTTTGCACCCGGCGCTGGTCGTAGTCCCCGGCGTTGATGACCTGGGCTTGCAGCAGGTCGGCGACGTCACGCGTACGCGGCGCGTTCAGTTCTTCCAGCCAGGGCACGCTGCCGAGCAGGCGGAAATCGTCGCCGCGAAGTAGCGGTGATTGCTCCTTGAGGCGGCGAGAGAAGTCGTCGTCGCGCACTTTGTTGAGGATCACCCCGAGGACCTTCGGGTCGCGTGGGCCGCCGAACTGTTGGGCCTGGATTTCCAGGCGGTCGGACAGCTCGGAGAGGCTCTCGTCTTCCGGCGCAGACACCAGGATGACGTCGGCATCCAGGCTCTTGGCCAGATGGAAGTTGATGCGCGCGGCATAGCTGGCGTGGCGGGTCGGCACCATGCCTTCGACAATCACCACGTCCTTGCCTTGCGCCGCCTGGTGGAACAGGCCGGTAATCTCTTCCAGCAGCTCGTCCAACTGGCCGTCGGCGAGCATGCGCTCCACCTGGGATTGCGCCAGCGGCGTGGGCGGATTCAGGCCGTGTGTGCGAGCCACCAGCGCGGTGGAGCGTTCCGGGCCAAGGTCGCCGGGGTGGGGCTGGGCCACAGGCTTGAGGAAACCGACCTGCAGGCCGGCCAGTTCCAGGGCGCGCACCAGGCCCAGGCTGGTGGAGGTGAGACCGACACCGAAACCGGTCGGGGCGATGAAGAAACAGTGCATGGGACTCCTTGGCAAAGGCGATTCAGGCGAGCAGGGCCAGGGTATCGAGGGCGATCTGGCGCTCTTCGTTGGTAGGCACTACCAGCACGCGCGGATGGCCACGCTTGTGGATGGGGCCGGCGACGCCGCGCACGCAGCGGGCGTTGGCTTCGCTGTCGATGGCCAGGTTGAGCAGCTTCAGGTGATCCACCGTACGGCTGCGCACAAGGGGTGAATTCTCGCCGATCTCACCGGTGAAGATCAGCCCGTCCAGCTGCGCCAGTGCACAACCAACGGCGGCCAGGGTCCGGGCCAGTCGGTAGCAGAACACTTCGATGGCGAGGGTGGCGCCGGCGTGACCCTGATCGCGGGCTTGCTCCAGGCTGCGCATGTCGCTGGCCAGTTCCGAGAGGCCGAGCAAGCCGCTTTCCTGGCGAAGTACCTGGTCGATCTTCTCCAGGCTCCAGCCGAGGCTGCGGTGCAGTTGGGTGTAGAGATGCGGGTCGATGTCGCCGCTACGGGTGGCCATCACCAGGTTCATGCTGGCGTCGCGGCTCTGGCCGTTGACGATGGCGCAGGCGGAACTGTGCGCGCCCAGATGGGCGGAGAGCCAGCAGCTGTCACCAAGGGAAAGCCCGGCCAATTCGGCGGCTCGGCGGCTGACGTAGCGGTGACTGTTGCCGTGGAAGGCAAAACGGCGCAGGCCGTGGTCGCGGTAGACAGCGTCCGGCAGGGCAAGGCGGTAGACGTGCTCGGGCATGCTTTGGTGGAAGGCCGTGTCGAACACCGCCACGTGGGGCAGGCTCGGTAACAGATGCATGGCGGCGTCGATGCCTACCAGACTGGCCGGCATCTGCTGCGGCGCCAGCGGGACCAGGGCTTGCAGGCGGCGGATTACCTGGGCGTCCACGCGGCAGGCGGAGCTGAACAGTTCGCCGCCATGCAGGACGTGGTGGCCGACGCCGTGCAGCTTGCTGCCAGCGGCGCCCAGCACGATGGGCATCAGTTGGGACAGTGCCGAGCGGTGGTCGGCGTTGGGGATCATCAGGCTGTCCTTGTCGCCACCACGTTGCCAGCGCAGTTCGGCGTTGCGGCTGCCGAGTCCGTCGGCCATGCCGTGGAGAATGAACTGGCTGTGGGCTTCGTTGACCAGGGCGAAGCGCAGGGAAGTCTTGCGAGCGTGGATCACCAGGATGTTGCGTGCGGGCATCAGGTTTCCTCGGAGGATTCGGCGGCCAATCCCTGGGCACACCAGCCGCAGGGGAAGAGGCGGCCCAACTGGGCCGCGCGCTGCTCGGGATCGAGTACCCACGCGCGGGACTGCCAGGGCGGCTGGTGCCTCAGGTGTTGAGTATGGCCGCAGGAAAGCACGGCGACCCAGTGACCGTCTTCGTCTTGCCTGTAGCCGACCAGCCGGGGCCGCCCGTCAGCGTTCGGGTCGCAATCGACAGGCCGCGCGGTTAAACTTGCGCTTTCATCATTCATTTGCAGAAGGTCTCGCACCATGCTGATCGCCGCCAACAAGGCTGTGTCCATCGACTATACCCTGACCAACGACGCCGGTGAGGTGATCGACAGCTCCGCCGGCGGCGCTCCGCTGGTATACCTGCACGGCGCCGGCAATATCATCATTGGCCTGGAGCGTGCTCTGGAAGGCAAACAGGCTGGCGACGAACTGAACGTTGCCATCGAGCCTGAAGATGCGTACGGCGAGTACAGCGCAGAGCTGGTCGCCACCCTGGATCGCGCGATGTTCGAAGGCGTTGACCAGCTGGAAGTCGGCATGCAGTTCCACGCCTCCGGCCCGGACGGCAGCATGCAGATCGTCACCATCCGCGACATCGACGGCGACGATGTCACCGTCGACGGTAACCACCCGCTGGCCGGCCAGCGCCTGAACTTCAAGGTCAAGGTCATCACCGTGCGTGAAGCCAGCGACGAAGAAGTCGCTCACGGCCACATTCACGGCGAAGGCGGTCACCACCACTGACCGGTCGTCCGCGACTGCCGAACCGGCAAATCGCGAATCGGCTGCTAAGCTGAGAAAACCGAAAAGGCGCCCCGGGGCGCCTTTTTTGTCCGCTGTGGAATCCCTGAGATTTTCGAGGAGTCAGTCATGAGTGCCTTCCACGACCTCAATCTGCGTGCGCTCGACGGCCAGGATCTGCCGTTGGCGCCCTACAAGGGCCAGGTGGTGCTGGTGGTGAATGTCGCCTCCAAGTGCGGCCTGACCCCGCAATACGCCGGGCTGGAAAAGCTCTACCAGCAATACCGCGACAAGGGCTTCACCGTGCTGGGCCTGCCGTGTAACCAGTTCGCCGGGCAGGAGCCGGGCAGCGAGGAAGAGATCCGCGAGTTCTGCAGCCTGAACTACGGCGTGACCTTCCCCCTGGGCAGCAAGATCGAGGTCAACGGTTCGGCTCGCCATCCCCTGTACCGCCTGTTGGCGGGCGAGGGCGCCGAGTTCCCCGGCGAGATCACCTGGAACTTTGAGAAATTCCTCGTCGGCAAAGACGGTCGCGTACTGGCGCGATTCTCGCCGCGCACCGCACCGGATGACCCCGCGTTGATCCAGTCAGTCGAAAAGGCCTTGGCCTGATACACCTCCTTCACTCATGACGACAGGGGCGGAAGGAACCGCCCCTTGCTCGCTCCCTCTGAACGTTCGCGGCTTGTGACCGCCAATCACGCAAATCAATAGTGCTGGGCGGGGCGAGACGACCGGTCATATGCTCGCCGCCATGACCAGTATCCGACTCGACAAACGCGACCTCATCCTCGCCAAGGGCTCCCAGGTGATGACCCGCCGTGGCTACCACGGCACCGGCGTGCAGGAAATCGTCCAGGCCGCGGGCATCCCCAAGGGCTCCTTCTATCACTACTTCGCCAGCAAGGAAGATTTCGCCGTGCAGGCCCTGGAGTACCTCTACCTGCCGCGCCTGGAGCGCTATGCGCATGTCCTGGGCAATCCGGCCCTGAGCCCGTGCCAGCGCATCCTCGGCTACTACCGCGAACTGCTGGCGCATTTCTCCAGCCGCGAGAAGCCGGAGTACCACTGCTTCATCGGCAGCCTCGGCTTCGAAATGGCCGAGCTGTCGCCCGCCATCGGCGAGCAGGTGGAAAGCATTCTGCAGGGCTCGGTGGACATCCTCCAGGCGTGCCTGGAAGAAGCCGTGTCCGCCGGAGAGCTGCGCGCCGATGAAGACTGCGCCAACCTCGCGGCCTTCATCGCCAACGCCTGGCAGGGCGTGCTGACACGCTTGAAAGTGGGGGGTGGCACCGCACCCATGACCGCATTCGTCGACCGCCTGGAGCTTCTGCTCCAGGCCTGATTTTCCAAAGCCTTGAAACCGAGACGACCGGTCATATGGCCGGCCACAGGAGAACCCCATGACCGCTCCCGTAAAAGCCCTGTTCGAACCCTTCCGCCTTGGCGGCCTGGAACTGCCCACCCGCGTGGTGATGGCGCCCATGACCCGCTCTTTCTCCCCGGGCGGCGTGCCCAACGCCAAGGTGGTGGAGTACTACCGCCGCCGTGCAGCCGCCGGTGTCGGTCTCATCATCACCGAGGGCACCACCATCGGTCACAAGGCCTCCAACGGCTATCCTCATGTGCCGCGCTTCTTCGGTGAAGACGCCTTGGCCGGCTGGAAGGAGGTGGTCGACGCGGTACACGCCGAAGGCGGCCGCATCGTTCCGCAGCTCTGGCACGTGGGTAACGTGCGTCGCCTGGGCACCGAGCCGGACGCCAGCGTTCCCGGCTACGGCCCGACCGAGAAGGTGAAGGACGGCCAGGTGGTGATCCATGGCATGACCAAGGACGACATCCAGGAAGTGGTTGCCGCCTATGCCCAGGCCGCGCGTGATGCCCAGTCCATTGGCATGGACGGCGTGGAAATCCACGGCGCCCACGGCTACCTGATCGACCAGTTTTTCTGGGAAGGTAGCAACCAGCGCACTGACGAATACGGCGGCAGCCTGGCCAACCGCTCGCGCTTCGCCATCGAAGTGATCCAGGCCATCCGGAGCGCCGTTGGCCCGGACTTCCCAATCATCTTCCGCTTCTCCCAGTGGAAGCAGCAGGACTACACCGCGCGTCTGGTGCAGACCTCCGAAGCTCTGGGTGAATTCCTCAAGCCACTGGCCGATGCCGGTGTGGACATCTTCCACTGCTCTACCCGCCGCTTCTGGGAGCCGGAGTTCGAAGGTTCCGAGCTCAACCTCGCCGGCTGGACCCGCCAGCTCACCGGCAAGCCCACCATCACCGTCGGCAGCGTCGGCCTGGATGGCGAGTTCCTGCAGTTCATGGTCAAGACCGACAAGGTCGCCCAACCGGCCAATATCGAAGGCCTGCTGGAACGGCTGAACAAGGAAGAGTTCGACCTGGTCGCTGTGGGCCGCGCCCTGCTGGTGGACCCGGACTGGGCCGTAAAGGTGCGTGAAGGGCGGATGCAGGACATCCTGCCGTTCAGCCGTGATGCGCTGGGTAGCCTGGTGTAAGGCACTCGAGTGAAGAAGCCCCGCTTAGGCGGGGCTTCTTATTTGTGGGCTTGACTCGAGTCCCTGTAGAACTCGGCTTCCCTCACGCCCGACCCCTCTCCCTCTGGGAGAGGGTTGGAGCGAGGGAGGCATCCGCCGCGCCGAGTCCCCTCAAACCCTCATTCAGTTGGGCTGACACCATGTCCTCCTGCGGTCACTGTGCGCGCATCACAACAAGCGCCGGCACACCGGCCGAAGGAGCAACCCATGCGCATTGGCCTGGTAGTGGACGCCACCTGTGACCTGCCCCAGGACTTTCTCCTCAAGCACCGCATCCCGGTGCTGCCCATCCGTATCCGGATGGGTGAACACTCACTGGTCGATCGCCGCGTTCCCCTGGCCACCCAGGCGTTCTACAGCGAACTGCTGCCGAGGGTTGGCCCGGCTGATCGCAGCGAGCCGCTGCAGGTGACGGAAATGCAGGAGTGGTTCCTGGAGGAATTGGTCACCCGCTTCGACCATGTGCTCTGTCTGACCATCTCCGCGCAGCGCAGTCCGATTTTCGAACACGCCACTCAGGCCTCCTTCGGCTTGCTCCAGCGCTACCGGGACCGCCGCGCGGCGGCCGGGGTGAGTGGGCACTTCGCGATGCGGGTGGTGGATGGCGGCAACATCTTCGCCGGTACCGCGGTGCTGGCCGCCGAGGCGATGCGGCTGATCGGCGACGGTGCCCACCCCAATGCCGTGCGTACGAGGCTGGAGCAGTTGTCCGGTCGGATCTGCACCTTCCTCCTGCCAGATGACCTCGGTCATCTGCGCCAGCGCGGTTTCCAGAAGGGCGAGCGCAGCGGCCTGCTCGATCGCCTGCGGGGGGTGGCACTGGGGGTGGGTTCATTGCTGGACGTAAAGCCGGTGATCAGCGTGCAGCAAGGTGAGGACAAGCCCGTGTCGCTGGCACCGAACTTCGACAAGGCGGCGGAAAAGCTGCTGGCCCATGCTCGAAGTCGGGTGTTGGCGGTTGAGCTGCTGGCGCCGCACGTGTGCATCAGTTATGCCGGGGAACTGTCGCTGGTACGTGACCTGCCGGGCTTCGCTGAGCTGGAAGCGGCCTGTGCGGAAAGTGGCGTGACCCTGCATCTGGCGATGCTCAGCCCCACCGGGGCGATCAACCTGGGGCGTGGTGCCCTGAGCCTGGCGTTTGCGGCTCCCGCCGTAGCGTTCTCTTAGGCGTGTGGTGGCAGGCTACCGCCGACCGGGGCCTGCACTTCGGGGCGGCGGGCATGTAGCAGGTACTGCTCGAACTGCTGGACGATGGCTTCCCAGCCCTGGCGGCCGGCGTGCATGCGTGCGTTGAGGCGCACCCGGCGCAGGCATTCCGGGTCTTCCAGCAGCCAGGTGGCGGCCTCGATGAAGCTGCTCGGCTCATCGGGCAGGGCCAGGGCGCCATTGTGGCCGTGGCGAATATGCTGGGCTGCGGCGGCCTGGTCGAAGGCCACCACCGCCAGACCAGAGGCCAGGGCTTCGAGCACCACGTTGCCAAAGGTTTCCGACAGGCTGGGGAACAGGAACAGATCCCCCGAGGCGTAGTGCCGGGCCAATTCCTCGCCTCGCTGCACACCACAGAACAGGGCGTCCGGCAGGGCGCGCTGTAGCGGCAGCCGCTGCGGCCCGTCACCGACTACCACCAGCTTCAGTCGCAGCTGTGGATAACGTTGCTGCAGGCGCTGAAAGGTCTCGCCGAGCAGACCCAGGTTTTTCTCGGCGGCGAGTCGGCCGACGTGGATCACTGCAATGTCCTGCTCGCCCAAGCCCCACTGCGCACGCAATTCAGCGCAGCGGCGAGCGGGATTGAATAACTGGCCATCGACCCCGCGGGAGAGCAGTTGCAGGCGTTCGAAGCCGCGCCGGGTCAGGTCCTGCAACTGGCTCACGCTGGGCACCAGGGTCAGCCGCGTGGCGTTGTGGAACCAGCGCAGGTAATTGGTCAGCAACCGGGTCAGCAGGCCCGCGCCATAGTGGCCGGTGTACTGCTGGAAGTTGGTGTGGAATCCGCTCACCACGGGGATGCCCAAGCGCCGAGCAGCGCGCAGGGCGGAGAATCCCAGCGGGCCTTCTGTGGCGATGTACAGCACATCCGGCTTGCGCTGGCGCCAGCGGCGCAACAGCTTGTGCAGGCAGGACTGGCCCCATTGCAGGCCGGGGTAGCCCGGCAGCGGCCAGCCACGGATCAGCATCAGGTCGTCGTCACTCCTGCGGCCGTTGTCGCAGGACTGGCGCGGGCGCACCAGTTGCAGTCGGTGGCCGGCCGCGCGCAAGCCGTCGCAGAGTCGGCCAAGGGTATTGGCCACGCCGTTGACTTCGGGCAGGAAGGTTTCGCTGATCAGCGAGATGTACAGGGGCGCTATGGTCATGGAACCAGTGTCGGCGAGGGCCATGTAGCCCGTGTGACAGCTGCGTGACGCCTATATGAAAGGGGCGGCGGTGGCCAGTCGCGGCAAGGCCTGGGCAGCGGCGTTCGTGCGGCAGGCTCCAGATTGGCCGGGGCCTGCCGCAGGTGCCGTTCAGCGAATCAGCGCACCACCTGACCGGTCTGTTTCTGCAGCGCCAGGTCACCTTGCTCGCGCACCCAGAACAGCGTCGCGCCTGCCACGGCGGCGGGCATCATCAGGATGTTGACGAAGGGAATCATCAGCGCCAGGTAGGTGCTGCCGCCAAAGCCCAGGCTCTGCCAGCGTTTCTCGCGCAGCCAGGCGAGCATCTCGTTCCAGCCCAGCTTGTGGTTATCCGCCGGGTAGTCGATGTACTGCACCGCCATCATCCAGATACCGAAGACGATCCACAGCGGCGCGGCCAGCAGGTTGACGCCGGGGACGAAGGAAAGGATCAGCAGCACGCCGGCGCGTGGCAAGAAATAGGCGAGCTTGCGCAGCTCGCGGCCCAGGGTACGCGGGATCATAGCCATCAGTTCGGCCCAGCTGAAGGCCGGGAAATCGTCCTGGCCGCGCACCACGACTTCCACTTTCTCTGCGAGGAAACCGTTGAACGGCGCGGCAATGATGTTGGCCAGCATGGTGAAGGAGAAGAACACCAGCACCAGCACCAGCACCACGAAGAGCGGCCAGATCAGGTACTCAAGGAAACTCAGCCAGTCGGGAAGGCTGGGCATGAAAGCATCGACCCAGCCGCTGAATTCCCCTATCGCGAAGCCGATCAGGGCGGCGAACAGCAGCAGGTTGACGGTCAGAGGCAGCAGGACGAACAGGCGCAGTCCGGGGCTGAGAACCAGTTTCAGTCCTTCGCCGAGGTATTGCGGCCCGGATAGAGCGGGTGCAGGCATGATGGTCCCCCAAGGTTGCAAACGCGCCGACCTTAGCGGCTTTGCCGGCGACGTGGAAAGCCTGGAAAAGGCTCGGAACAATTTTGATGATCGTTTTGCCAATAGGTGCCGCCTATTGCCAGGATTGAGAGCGGGTATTTCCTCTATCCGGAGGGGGTCAGTAACCTTGCGCCCATTCCTGGCCAGTCGCCAATGGTCAGACCCGGTTCAACGGGGCCACTGCATCCAAAGCCTTCCCCAAGTGCAGCAGTGGCCCCTTTTTATGCCCAGAAGGGCGGGAGTCAGCCATGTCCGAAGCACGTCATTCGCGGGTCATCATCCTTGGTTCCGGCCCTGCCGGTTACTCCGCGGCTGTCTACGCCGCCCGTGCCAATCTCAAGCCGCTGCTGATCACCGGCATGCAGGCGGGCGGCCAACTGACCACCACCACCGAAGTCGACAACTGGCCGGGCGATCCCCACGGCCTGACCGGCCCGGCACTGATGCAGCGGATGCAGGAGCACGCCGAGCGTTTCGAGACCGAGATCGTTTTCGATCACATCAATGCCGTGGACCTGGCCGGCAAGCCCTTCACCTTGGTGGGGGACGGCGGCACCTACACCTGCGATGCGCTGATCATCGCCACCGGTGCCAGCGCCCGTTACCTGGGCCTGCCTTCGGAGCAAGCGTTCATGGGCAAGGGCGTGTCCGCCTGCGCCACCTGCGATGGATTCTTCTACCGCAACCGTGAAGTGGCGGTGGTCGGTGGCGGCAACACGGCTGTGGAAGAGGCGCTGTACCTGGCCAACATCGCCAGCAAGGTGACTCTGGTGCATCGCCGCGAGACCTTCCGCGCCGAGAAGATTCTTCAGGACAAGCTGAAAGCGCGCGTCGCCGAAGGCAAGATCGTGCTGAAGCTGAATGCCGAGGTGGACGAAGTGCTGGGCGATAACATGGGCGTCACCGGCGTGCGCCTGAAGCGCAATGATGGCGGCACAGACGAGCTGACAGTGGACGGTCTGTTCGTCGCCATCGGCCACACGCCGAACACTTCGCTGTTCGAAGGCCAACTGGCGCTCAAGGACGGCTACCTGGTGGTCAATGGCGGCCGTGAGGGCAACGCCACCGCCACCAACATCCCCGGCGTGTTCGCCGCCGGCGACGTGGCCGACCATGTGTACCGCCAGGCTATTACTTCCGCCGGCGCCGGTTGCATGGCCGCCCTGGATGTCGAGCGTTACCTCGACGCGCAATAAGACGCTGCCTGATGAAGAGAAGCCCCGAATGCGGGGCTTTTCTTTTGCGTCAGGCTGCAGACGAGTTCCAGGATGGATTGGGCCGGGGGAGAGTAAGGCGTCAGGTCTTTTGGGGGCCCGGCGTGGCAGCCCTTTGGCCTGCTTGGCGAATGAATTGGCTAAGTCTGCATTTCATGTTGTAGGCACCTGCATCGCCTACAAGTCTCTTGGCCCGATGGTAGATCTCTCGCAACAGCTAACGCAGACATAGCGAATGAATTCGACCCTACAGAGGAGCGCGTAGCCCTAACCCGGGTCAGCCTTGCAGGGGCGCTACGAATCAAATCCAGGTATTCAGCTCCAGTGTCCGCGCGCTCATCCGCTGGTACAGCCCCTGGGCTTCCAGCAGCAGGGATTGGCGGTCCACGGTCAGTTCGATCGCCTTGCGGCCTTCCGCCTCGCAGCGGTAAAGGCTCTGCTGGGCGTGCTGGCGCAGGCAGTGGTAGCGCAATCGACGGGCGTCTACCCGTAGGCTCGACAGGTCGATATAGGCGACCTGCAATTGTTCGCTCTGGCCGGTTTCCAGGCCGCAGCGTTGCAGCGCCGGGGTGTGGGTGAAGGGCGTGCCGGCGAGCATCACCAGTTGGCACGGGTCGAGGTCGCGACGGCGCTGGCCATTGAGCAGCCAGCGGCCGCGGAAATCGCGGTCCAGGCGCAGGCTGCGTGGTCCGTGATAGTCCACTTTCAGCCAGAGATGGCGGAAGCGCCAGCGCGGGTCGCTGTCCAGCACGTAAGTGGCGGCGATGCTCTGGCCATTGCGGTTCTGGATCAGGTGGCTGCTGGCATGTATGCCCTGCTCATCCATGGACAGGCGCAGGCTTTCCACGCCGGGCGTCGTCAGCGGTTTCCAGACAAGGGTTTGCTGCATCCATGCGCTCCGGGATGAGGAGAGGGTGGTTGGGTTCGCTCCTACGGGACAGCGTGCGATCCTTCGGACCGATAACAAATGAGAAAAATACGCGTTTGGTTGGGAAAAATCTGTCAGTAATTACCGACAGAAAACGGAAGCCAAAGCGTAAGAAACCGCCCCGGACGGGGCGGTCGGTTGGGATCAGGCCTTGCGTTGCAGCGGTTGGCGCTCGAAGCGCACACCCGCCAGACCAGTGTTCATCAGGGCGCGGATATTGCCGTGGTCGCTGCCGTCCGGGGTGGCCAGCACGGAGCGGTAGTGCTCGCCAAAGGCCAGCAACGTCTCTTCCAGGCTGAAGCCTTCCAGCAGGGCCAGGCCGAGGGTCTTGCAGGAGCCTTCGTTCTGGCCAGCGGCGTTCTCCACCGGGCCGTTGGCAAAGGCGCTCTGCTGGTAGTCGTAGCCGGCGGCGATGAACGCCAGGGTGTCGGCGAAGACATGCTGGTCGCTGTGCAGGCGGGCGCGGAAGTCGTTCAGATTGCTCATTCTTTGTTCGCTTTGTTGAAGGCCGTTTGCTGCTCGGCACTGGCTTCTTTCTGGTACTTGGCTTTCCAGTCGGCGTAGGGCATGCCGTAGATCTCTTCGCGCGCCTGGTCCGGGGTGACGTCCATGCCGAGATCGTCGGCGGCGGCCTTGTACCACTTGGACAGGCAGTTGCGGCAGAAACCGGCGAGGTTCATCAGGTCGATGTTCTGTACGTCGGGGCGGCTACGCAGGTGTTGCACCAGACGGCGGAAGGCGGCGGCTTCGAGTTCGAGGCGTTCTTGCTCGGTCATGGCAGGATTCTCCTGGGGCTTTCGGGAGGAATGGGCGGGGATGATAAGAGCCCTCCTTGGCCTCGGTAAACAGCGCTGCTCACCGGTCTATCTGTGGCCGGCAAGGGTAATCGAAACCGATTCTGCAAAGCGCAGCGCGTGGGGTTTGTCCACTTCCACTTCGGCGTAGCGCACGCTGGGGTTGGCCATCACCAGGTCGAGGATTTCCTGGGTCAGGCGCTCCAGCAAGGCGAAGCGATTTTCCTCGACGTGGCGGATGATCGCCTTGGTGATGGTGCGGTAGTTCAGCGCGTGGTCGATGTCGTTGTCGCGCACCGCCTCGGCAGCTGGGTAGAGGATGGTGAGATTGATCAGCACATCCTGCTTGTTGAGGATTTCCTCCTCCTTGATTCCGATGAAGGTGCGCAGGCGCAGGTCCTTGACGCGAATTCGCGCCATTCCGGGCTCCAGTCTCGGCATTCTCTAGTTGCTCCGTCCGATCAGTTTCAGGAATTCGTGGCGGGTATTCTGGGACTCCCTGAAAGCCCCGAGCATCACCGAGGTGCTCATCACCGAGTTCTGCTTTTCCACGCCGCGCATCATCATGCACATGTGCTGGGCTTCGATCACCACCGCCACCCCGGCGGCGCCGGTCACCCGCTGCACCGCTTCGGCGATCTGGCGGGTGAGGTTCTCCTGGATCTGCAGCCGCCGCGCGAACATATCGACGATTCGCGCGATCTTCGACAGCCCCAGCACCTTGCCGGTGGGAATGTACGCCACATGGGCCTTGCCGATGAAGGGCAGCAGGTGGTGTTCGCAGAGGGAATAGAGCTCGATGTCCTTGACCGTCACCATCTCGTCGTTGTTCGAGGCGAAGAGGGCACCGTTGACGATTTCGTCCAGGCTCTGTTCATAGCCATGACACAGGTAGCGCATGGCCTTGGCCGCCCGCTTGGGCGTATCGCGCAGGCCTTCACGGTCCGGGTCTTCACCCAGGCCAAGCAGGATTTCCCGGTAGTGCCGGTTCAGATCATCGCTCATGGTGGCAGTCCTTGTGGCGCCTACTTGAGGTGGCGGCCGCCGTTCAGGGTCAGGGTCGTTCCAGTGACGTAGGAGTTGTCCAGGAGGTAACGCAGGCCCTGGTAGACGACCTGCGGGCCGGGCTCGATGCCCAGCGCCGACTTGGCCAGGGTCTTCTTGCGGTAAACGTCATCGTCATCGGCATTGAACATCACCAGCGCTGGCGCAATGCCGTTGACCTTGATGTGCGGGGCGAAGCGCGCGGCGAAAGACAGTGTCAGGTTGTCCAGCCCGGCCTTGCTGGCGCAGTAGGCGATACGTTTTTCGCTGCCCTTGCGCGCCACGTCGTCACTGAGGTGGATGATGTCGGCCGGACTGCTGCGGCGCAGCAGTTCCTCGCACTGCAGGTTGATCAGGTAGGGCGCCAGCATGTGCACGCTGAACATCCGCTGGAAGGCCTCGGCTTCCTGGCCGGGCGCTTCTGTGAGCCAGTCCGAGGCGTTGTGGATGATGGCGCGCAGGCTGTCGGTGCAGCCTTTGAGCGAGTCGATGAAGGCAAGGATGCCGGCTTCGCTGGAGAAGTCCGCCTGCAGCGTCACGGCACCGCGTTGGCGCAGGTCCCGGACACCGTCACGTTCGGTTCGGTAGCTGATGATCACCGGCTGGCCGTCGTCCAGCAGGCGCTCGGCGCAGTAGAGACCAACGCGCTGGCTGGCGCCGGTGATCAGGATGGGGGCGGTGGGGCGGCTCATTGACGCCTCGAAATCGGAGGACTATGGCCGGCCACGTTATACCAGGGGTGGGGCTTGTACAAATCTCCGGAAGAGCCGGCTCAGCGTGGTTGCACCGTCGCCGCACTGCGTGCCAGGGATGAGCGGCCGCCTTGCAGCCAGGGGGCCAGCAGGCGGGTGGAGAGCGGGATGAACCAATAGGTCATGAGCGGCGTCAGCGCCAGGGTGCTGATCAGGATCCGCACGGCCAGCGGCAAGTCCCCCAGCGCACCTTCGAACAGCAGGTTGAAGGCCAGGGATACCGGGAAGAAGGCCAGCCAGATGGCCACGCTCTGCTTCCAGCGGGGCGGGCGCTGTTCGGCCTTGCCGAACCAGGCATCCAGGCCCAGGGCGCGATGTTCGTGGGGTTGCTCGAACAGGCCGGTGCCGCGTTCCAGCCAGGCGCGACGCGAAGCGGAGTGTTCCCAGGCGGCCATGGTCGGCTCGTCGGTGAAGCGGAAGATCATCTGGAATTCGTCGTCATCCGGCGGTGGCGCCAGTACGCCCGAACCGAGATAACCGGGGAAGTCGGCGGCCAGTTGCTCGCCTTCGCGCAGCCAGGCCACAAAGTCGTGGTAGCGCTCGCGGGCAACGCGGCGGGCCACCATCAGGGTGACGGGATCGGCAGACATCGTGTATCTCCTTGCAACCGGGTGCCCGCCCGGGTAGGGCTGTGGCACATCACGCAGCGCCGGGGTGGTGGGCTGCGCAAAAAAAGAGGCAAGGATTATTCCGTTTTTTCAACAAAGCGCCAGCGTGAAGGATGACCGGCGGGTCGTGGCGCGCTTTCGGTGGCCTGCGGCTAATTGGAATCCCCGCCGCAAGGTTTAAACTGCATGAATCTTTCCCCTGACGATTGCCCGCCATGACCGAATCCGGTGCATCCCTCGCATCCCGCGCCCCGAAACAGGAAGAACTCTTCCCGATTCGGGAAGTTTCGCGCCTGACGGGCGTCAACCCGGTCACCCTGCGGGCCTGGGAACGGCGCTACGGGCTGATCCAGCCTACGCGCACCGACAGCGGTCACCGCCTCTATTCAATGGCGGATGTCGAAGCGGTGCGCAGCATCCTCGCCTGGATCGAGCGCGGCGTCTCGGTGAGCAAGGTGGGCAAGCTGCTGGCGCGCAGCCACGCGGCGAAGGTGCCGGTGGCGTCGATCCACCACGAAGCGGCCGCAGGGGAGTGGAGCGAGCGGCGCGCCCAGGTGCACAAGGCCCTGTCCACCCTGGACGAGGCGGAGCTGGAGCGGGTCTACGGCCAGGTGTTCTCCACCTATCCCTTGCACGTGGCCTTCGCCGATGTGCTGATGCCAGTCTGGCAGGCGCTGTTGCTGCGCCAGGATGAGTTCGGCCGTGGCAGCGAGTGGGTCTTTTTCGACAGCTTCCTCCGCGCCCGCGTCCTGCAGCGCCTGCAACTGGCCCGCAGCGGCCAGCAGCAACGCGTGCTGCTGGCGCCGTTGCCAGGGCAGGGGCGTGAACTGGAGCTGTTGGTGGCCGGCCTGCTGCTTGGCAGCAGCGAGGTGGCCATCAGCGTACTTGGCCTGGGCCAGCCGCTGGCCGAGCTGGAGATGGTTTGCGGCAAGCTGCAGCCGCAGGCCATGGTGCTGTTCTCCAACCAGCCGCCGGACGATGACCTTGGCCCGCAACTCAACCGGCTGGCCCGGGGCCTGGACTGCCCCCTGGCCCTGGCCGGCGATACCGCCGACCTGATGAGCGAGGAGCTCGACGGCACGCCCGTCGCCTGCCTCGGCAGCGAGGGACGACTGATGCAGCGGCGTCTGCAGCAGTTCCTTTCCGGTCACCTGGATACCTGAAGCTGCTTTCGCCCGTTTTTCGCCGACTTCATCGAGGCCAAGGCTGCGGGCCGGCTAGCGGCCCGACACGCTGCGCTTCAAGCGACCGTTCGGCAGGAAGAGTCCAGCAACCCCTTGCTGGCGTGCTGATCAAATTCTATACAAATACTTGTACATAAATTTGTTTTGTACAGTTTTGTCTGCGCTACCGGTGGCCGATTTGTTCACCCTTCCTGGGCTACCGGTTTTTTTCAGCCTTTCAAGGCCGCCAGCTCGGCCTTGAGGCTGGCCAACTCCGCTTCCAGTTCACGCACCCGCTGACGGGCTTCCACCTGTTCGGTGACGTCCTTCTGGATGCCGATGAAGTAGGTGAGTTGGTCGGACTCGTTCAGAACCGGGGTAATCGACAGCTCGTTCCAGAAGGGACTGCCGTCCTTGCGGTAGTTACGCAGGATCTGCCGGCATGGCTGGCCGTTGCGGATCGCCTGGCGGATGGCGGCCAGGCCCAACTGGTTGCGGTCCTGGCCCTGGAGGAAGCGACAGTCCTGGTAGAGGATTTCGTCGCTGGAGTAGCCGGTAAGGCGCTCGAAGGCGGCATTGGCGTAGATCAGGATATTGTCGTCGCCCTCCTGTTCGGCGACCACGATGCCGTCGTTGGAGGCGTCTATTACCAGTTGCAGAAGCTTGGCGTTGATCATTTTCCGGGCTCGCTCGACCTGACCGGAAGCAGTCTAAGGCATCCTTCGGTCCTTGCCAGTTGCGGCATAATGCGCGGCATTTCGCCCCAGACTCGGAGTACCTATGAAAGTCGCCATCCTGTCCGGCTCGGTCTACGGCACCGCCGAAGAAGTCGCCCGTTACGCGGAAAAGCTGCTCAAGGCCGCCGGCCTCGACGCCCACTACCTGCCGCGAGTGAGCCTGGACGACCTGATCGCCTTCGACCCTGAGGCGCTGCTTACCGTGACCGCCACCACGGGCATGGGCGAATTGCCGGACAACCTGCTGCCCCTGTACGCCGAGCTGCGCGACCGCCTGCCCAACTGGCGCGGCCGCGCTGGTGCCATCCTCGCCCTGGGCGATTCCAGCTACGACCTGTTCTGCGGCGGCGGTGAGATGATGCGCGAACTCTATGCCGAACTCGGCCTGCGCGAAGTGGTGGAGATGCAGCGCCTGGACGCCAGCGAAACCGTTACCCCGGAACTGGACGCCGAGCCTTGGCTGAACAGCGTTGCCGTGGCGCTGAAAGCCTGATGCATCCGCGTGCCGAATACCTGATTCGCGAGCTGCAACTGGCGCCGCACCCGGAGGGTGGTTACTACCGCCGGGTGTTCGAGTCGGCCAGCCGCCTGCCGGGCGGTCGTGCAGCTTCGTCGGCAATCTTCTTCCTCTTGCCGCAGGGTGGCGTGAGCCGCTGGCATCGAGTGGATGCCGACGAGATCTGGCACTTCTATGAAGGCGATCCGCTGGAGTTGCTGGTCGCCGAATCGCCCGCTGACGTCCGCCGTGAAATCCTCGGCCCGGTGGCCGACGGCAGCCTGCCCCAGCGCACCGTGCCGGCCCATGCCTGGCAAGCCGCCCGCGCCTTGGGCGCTTACACCCTGGTGGGGTGCAATGTGGCGCCGGGTTTCGAATTCGCCGGCTTTCGTCTGCTGGCCGACGACCCCGAGGCGCAGCGGGAATGGCCGTTGCTGGATCCTGCGTTGCTCTGACCAGGGCCAGCCCCAAGGGTGGACGGCGCATTTCCATCAACCAGCGGTACTATGCCGCGCCTCGAATGGTGGACCCGTGAAGCGTGGTCCACCCTACGGCTGAACCCCGCTCGTGAGCGAATGCATTCGCCCCTACAAAACGTTCAGCGGCGAGTACTCCCGCAGCAATTCGAGCCACGCCTGCGCTGCCCGTGACAGGTAGGCACCCTTGCGCCAGACGAAGGCGATGTCCCAGCGCAGGTCCGGTTCGCGCAGGGGCACCAAGCGCAAGCCCGGGCGCTGCAGGGGGCGGGCGACGATGCGTGGCAGTAGCACCACGCCCTGGCCGGCCGCCACCAGGGCGGCGAGGAAATCGGCCTGACCACTGCGGCCCACTTCGCGCGGGGTGAAGCCGGCCTGGCGGCAGGCCAGCAGCAGGCGGTCGTTGAGGGTGAAGCTCTGCTGGTAGAGCAGGAAGGGCGAGTCGGCCAGTTGCGCTAGCGCGAGGCTGCCCTCTTCGGCCAGCGGGTGCCCCTCCGGCACGAGGACATCCAGCGGTTCATTGCAGAAGGGCTGGTAGTCCAGCGCCGGGTCGTTGGGCGTCAGGCTACCGCCCAGTTCCAGTTCGCCCTGCAGCAGTGCCTCTTCCATCAGCTTGCTGCCGCCTTCGAACAAGCGCACCACGATGTTCGGGTAGCGCCGCCGGTACTGCGCGAACAGCTCGGCGAAAAGCACCTCGCCGCCCAGCAGCGGCAATCCCAGGCGCAGCTCGCCACGGCGCAAGTGGCTGAGGTCGTCCAGTTCGCTGTGCAGGTCCTGGCGTTGGCGCAGCATGTCTTCTGCGTGGCGCAGTACCACGGTGCCGGCGTCGGTCAGGCGCAGGTGCGGACCGCTGCGCTCCAGCAGTTGCACGCCGAGCCGCTGTTCAAGCTGCGCCACCTGCTTGCTGATGGTGGATTGGGTGGCATGCAGGGTCTTCCCGGCCTGGGTGAAGCCACCCTGGCGGACCACCTCGACGAAGCTGCGTAACTGGCGGAATTCCATGGCTATTCCAATCTCGAATGGTTGTAAGTCGAACAATTCGCTTTAGGGATGATAGGTGCGGACCTAAGCTGGCCACCAGTACCGAGGGTCACCGCCATGAACCGTTCCCGCCTGCTCCGTTTCTGCCGCCTTGCCGCCGAACTCGTCGTTCTCCTGGGCCTTTATGTCCTGGGTTGCCAGGTCGCGTTGCTGCTGGGCTGGCCGATTCCCGGCGGCGTGATCGGCCTGGGGCTGTTGCTGGTGGCCTTCGCCAGTGGCTGGGCGAAGCCGGCGGCGCTGCAATTGGGGGCGGGTTTGCTGATGGCCGAGATGCTGCTGTTCTTCATTCCGGCGCTGATGAGCCTGCTGGACTATGGCGTACTGCTGCGCCATGACGGCTGGCGCATCCTGCTGGTGATCGGCGCCAGTACCCTGCTGGTCATGCTGGCCACGGCGCTGACCGTGGAAGCCGTGTGCCGCTGGAGGATGCGCCATGAACATTGATCCCATGTCCTGGTTCTGGCTGGCCCTGACCCTGGGGGGCTATCTGGCGAGCCGCTGGATGTACCGACGCACCGGCCGCTACCTGCTGTCGCCGCTGATCTTCGTTCCGGCGTTGTTGCTCGTCGTGGCCGTGCCGCTGCACACCGGCTACGCCGAGTACGCTGGCGCCACGCATTGGCTGATGCTGTTACTGGGCCCGGCCACCGTGGCCTTCGCCGTGCCCATCTGGCAGCAGCGCGCCTTGCTCGCGCGCCACTGGCCGGCGCTACTGCTGGGCATGCTGGCGGGCAGTTCGGTGGCCATCGCCAGTTCCTGGGGCCTGGCCAACGCGCTGGCGCTGGAGTCCCGGGTGAGCCTGTCGTTGGTTCCGCGCTCCATCACCACACCCTTTGCGATGCCCCTGGCGCAGGACCTGGGTGGCGTGCCCGAACTGACTGCCATCTTCGTCATGCTCACCGGGGTGTTCGGCGCCCTGGCCGGTGGCCTGCTGATCCGCTGGCTGCCGCTGAAGAGCGCCCTGGCCCGTGGCGCGCTGTTCGGCGTCGGCGCCCATGGTGCGGGCGTCAGCCGGGCCCAGGAGGTGGGGCGCGAAGAAGGCACCGTGGCCGGTCTGGTGATGGTCCTGATGGGCCTGCTCAACCTCTTTGCCGCGCCGCTGGTGGCTGCCCTGATCTGACCCGCAAGGCCATTAAGCTGGCTGCCAAGGCGACTATCGCCGCGGCAGCCCATGGCTAGACTCCTCGCACAGATAACAACAACGAGGTTTCGCCATGACCGCCGCTCACGTCCTCCCGTCGCTCAACCTCAAAGACAAGGTGTCCGCCGCCGAATGGCAGACCCGTGTCGACCTGGCCGCCTGCTACCGCCTGATCGCCCTGTACGGCTGGGACGACCTGATTTTCACCCACATCTCTGCCAAGGTCCCCGGCACCGAGGACTTCCTGATCAACCCCTATGGGCTGATGTTCCACGAGATCACCGCCTCCAGCCTGGTGAAGATCGACCTGGCCGGCAACAAGCTGATGGATACCCCCTACGACATCAACCCGGCCGGCTACACCATTCACAGCGCCGTGCATGAAGTGCGCGCGGACGTGGGCTGCGTGCTGCATATCCACACCCCCGCCGGCATTGCTGTGTCGGCTCAGAAACAGGGCTTGCTGCCGCTGTCCCAGCAGTCGCTGTTCGTGCTTTCCAGCCTGGCCTACCACGGCTACGAGGGCGTCGCGCTGAACCATGACGAGAAAGCCCGCCTGCAGGCCGACCTCGGTCAGGCCAACTTCATGATCCTGCCCAACCACGGCCTGCTCACCGCCTTTGGCAGCATCGCCGATGCTTTCCTCGGCATGTTCACGATGCAACGCGCCTGTGAGATCCAGGTAATGGCCCAGTCCGGTGGCGGCGAACTTATCCACATCCCGCAGCAGATTCTCGACGGCGCCAAGGCGATGCTCGCTGGCGTGATGAAAAGCTCCACGGGCATGGGGGGCGCGCTGCCCTGGCCGGCGCTGTTGCGCAAACTCGACCAACAGTTCCCCGGTTACGCGCAGTGACCGGCCTGACCGGCATCCCCCTGGGCGACTGGCGCGCCCTGGCACAGGATATGGATTTTCGTGGCCAGCGCATCCGCTACTGGACGGCGGGGGAAGGCGAACCGCTGCTGTTGATCCATGGCTTCCCCACTGCGTCCTGGGACTGGCACTACCTCTGGGAACCACTGGCGCGGCGCTTCCGCGTCATCGCTTGCGACCTGCTGGGTTTCGGCTACTCCGCCAAGCCGCGTGGTCATGACTACCGGCTGCTGGAGCAGGCCGACCTGAAGCAGGCGCTGCTGGCGCACTTGGGGGTGGATGGCCCGGTGCATGTGCTGGCCCACGACTATGGCGACAGCGTCGCCCAGGAGCTTCTGGCGCGGCACCACGAAGGGCGTTTCAACCTGGCCAGTTGCGTATTCCTCAATGGCGGCCTTTTTCCGGAAACCCACCGGCCGGTGCTGGTGCAGAAACTGCTGCTCAGTCCCGTCGGTTGCCTGGTCGGGCGGTTGTTCTCGCGGCGCAAGCTGGCCGCCAGCTTCGCCCAGGTATTCGGCCCGGACACCCAGCCCGGCGACCTGGAGCTGGATGACTTCTGGCGCTTGATCGCCGAAAACGATGGGCCGTCCGTGATGCACCGCCTGATCCACTACATCCCCGAACGTCGCCAGCAGCGCGACCGTTGGGTGGCAGCGATGCAGAAGGGTGGGGTGCCGTTGCGGGTGATCGACGGCGCGGTGGACCCGATTTCCGGGGCGCACATGGTGGCGCGCTACCGCGAGTTGATCCCGAATGCCGACACCGTGCTGCTTGAAGGCATCGGCCACTACCCGCAGACCGAGGCGCCGGATCAGGTGCTGGAGCACTACCTGGCCTTTCATGATCGAGGTAGATAGCGGCATTTCCCACAACTTATTAGGACGTGTCCGCCTCCAGTCGCTGGAAGCGTGGCACTAGCATCTCCGGCCTCACCCATTGGCCGGGCAGGTTTTGCCCGGCACCCTCGAGGCCTGACCATGCTGTTCCGCTTTCTGGTGTTCCTCTATCCGATCATTCGTACCCTGGGGCCGGCCACCGCGGCCCTGCTGTTCATCGCCGGTCTCAGCCTGATCGGCTATGCCGTGCTGCGCGAGCCCGGCTTGTGGAGCTGGCTGGCTTCGATCGGTTGCCTGATGGCCGCTGCATTGCTCGCATTGCTCTGTCACAGCTACCACTGGTGGCTGTTCAAGCTCCGCCCGCGCGGCAGCCTGTTCCTTCCCATCAAGTAACGCCGCCCTTATCGAGCACCATTCATGGCGGTTCCGATTCTTGTGGGGCCGGGGCGGCTGCCGGAGACTCGGCGGATACCCAGGCCAGCCAAGGAGCCCACCCCATGAGCGATGCAATCCGCTTCGAAGACAAAGTCGTAATCGTCACCGGTGCCGGCGGTGGCATTGGCCGCGCCCACGCACTGCAATTCGCCCGTCATGGCGCCAGGGTGGTGGTCAACGACCTGGGTGGCAGCACCCACGGCGAAGGTGCCAACGCCTCGGCGGCCGACCGCGTGGTGGCGGAAATCCGCGAAGCCGGCGGTACTGCTGTTGCCAGCCATGATTCGGTGACCGACGGCGACAAGATCGTGCAGACCGCTCTCGACCACTTCGGCCGTATCGACGTGGTGGTGAACAATGCCGGCATACTGCGTGACAAGACCTTCCACAAGATGGACGACGCCGACTGGGACCTGGTCTACAAGGTCCACGTCGAAGGCGCCTACAAGGTCACCCGCGCCGCCTGGCCGCACATGCGCGAGCAGAACTACGGCCGCGTCATCTTCACCTCGTCCACCTCGGGCATCTACGGCAACTTCGGCCAGTCCAACTACGGCATGGCCAAGCTTGGCCTTTACGGCCTGACCCGTAACCTGGCCATCGAAGGCCGCAAGAACAACATCCTGGTCAACGCCATCGCCCCCACCGGCGGTACCCGCATGACCGAAGGCCTGATCCCGCCGCAGGTGTTCGAGCAGCTCAAGCCCGAGCTGGTCAGCCCGCTGGTGGTGTTTCTTGGCAGCGAACAGTGCCAGGACACTTCCGGCCTGTTCGAAGTGGGTGGCGGCTGGATCGGTAAGGTGCGCTGGGAGCGTAGCCTGGGCTTCGGCTTCGACCCCAAGGCGGGCTTCGATGCCGAAGACGTTGCGGCCAACTGGCAGCGCATCTGCGACTTCACCGATGCCGCCCATCCGGCGGACAACGTTGAAGCGCTGCGCGAGATGATGGCCAACCTGCAGAAGTACGCCCTCTGATCGCGCCGTTCACCGGGGCAGTTCCGCCAGTGGGCTGATCATCTGTCTCGGAAAGCACTATGTTGAGGGCCGGCACTGTTGCCGGCCTTTTTCATTGGTCATGCAACGTGACGGGAGCAAAATCTCGTCGGGGAGAATGCGTTCACCCCTACGGGAAAAGCAGTTCTTCATTTCCACCCCCAGGAGCCCCCATGAACGTAAGAGTCGAGAAGAACGGTCCGGTCACCACGTTGATCATCGACCGGCCCGACGTGCGTAACGCCGTCGACCGGCCCACGGCTGACGCACTGGCAGCGGCGCTGCGGGCGTTCGAGGTGGATGAGGAGGCGCGTGTCGCTGTGCTCACCGGGTCTGGCGGCACCTTCTGTGCCGGTGCCGACCTGGGGGCGGTGGCCGAGGACGGTGCGCGGCGCAATCGACTCGATCCCGAGGGAGATGGGCCCATGGGGCCGAGCCGGATGCAACTACAGAAACCGCTGATCGCCGCCGTCGAAGGTCATGCCGTGGCCGGTGGGCTGGAGCTGGCGCTGTTGGCGGATATGCGGGTGATGGCCGAGGACGCGGTATTCGGCGTGTTCTGCCGCCGCTTTGGTGTGCCGCTGATCGACGGCGGTACTGTGCGTTTGCCGCGCGTCATCGGTCAGGGGCGGGCGCTGGACCTGATTCTCACCGGGCGTCCGGTGAAGGCCCAGGAGGCTTTGGCCATGGGGCTGGCCAACCGGGTGGTGCCGAAGGGTGAAGCCCGTGCGACGGCCGAGGAACTGGCCCATGCCATTGCTGCATTTCCGCTGCGGTGCATGCTCGCTGATCGTGCCAGCGCCTATGCCCAGTGGGACTTGCCGTTCGAGGAAGCCCTTGCTAATGAATTCGCGGGTGGGATGAAGGTTATCCACAGCGGCGAGACGCTGGCCGGAGCACGATCCTTCAAAGCGGGGCAAGGGCGGCACGGGCGTTTCGACGATTGATTCAGCACATGCGACGGGTGGCGTTTCGCAAGAGCGAAGCGAAACCCCTTCGGCAGAACTTCGTTCTGCTTGGCGAATGAATTCGCCCCTTCTACAGCGCATGAAGGGGCGGAAGTTCGTCAGCGCGAAATGATCACGTACGTCTTGCGCAGCGTCTCCTTCACATCCCAGATGCCCAGGCTGTTGGCCGGCAGCAGCAGCGCGTCGCCGGCCTTGATTTCGATGGGCTCGCCGCCATCGGGGGTGAAGGTGCAGCGGCCATGGGTGAAGTGGCAGAACTCCTGCTCGACGATCTGTCGGCGGAAGCGGCCGGGGCTGCATTCCCAGACACCGGTTTCCACGCCGTCGGTGCGCTCCACCGAGTGCACACGGGTATGCGGCACCGGCTCGCCGACGGGTACGGCTACCGGGCTTGGTTCGGACAGGGGCAGGTCGTGGGTGTTCTTCAGCAAAGTGGCTTTCATGTTGTTGGCTCCGCAAATGCCTGGGTGTAGGAGCGAGCTCTGCTCGCGAATGGGTGCAATTGGATTCCGTGCGGCTCAGCGCATCAGGCCTTCCATCAGGTTGGCCAGCTTCTGCGCCATGGCACGGCGCCAGGGCGCACTGTGGGGATTGGCCAGTACCCGGTCTTCGTGGACGAAGCTGCGGATGATCGCGTTGTAGCCGAGCCAGCGGCAGGGCTCGGGCTCCCAGGTGCTCAAGCGGTCCAGCGGACCATCGCCCAGCACCCAGGGCTGGCGGGTGAGCAGGGTCTCCTTGCCGAGGATCAGGTCGGCCAGGGTGCGCCCGCCGAGGTTGCTGGCGCCAACACCTTCGCCGCCGTAACCGCCGGAGAGGGCGATGCCGTTGTTGCGGTCCACCAGCATGTGCGGATGGAAGCGCCGCGCCATGCCCAGGTTGCCGCCCCAACTGTGGGTGATGCGTACGTTGCGCAGCTGCGGGAAGAGCTCGCCGAGCAGGTAGCGGCGCAGGTCGACCTCGTCAACGCTGAGCTGGAAGTCCTCCCGTAGCCGACCGCCGAAGCGGTAGCCGCCGCGCGCGCCAAAGGCCAGGCGGTTGTCGGCGGTGCGTTGTGCATACGTAACCTGGCGGCTGCTCTCGCTGAACGCCTGGCCATGCTCCAGGCCGATTTCCGCCCATTGCGCGTCGCTCAGCGGCTCGGTGGCGATCAACAGGCTCTGCACCGGTAACTGGTACTTGCCAAGCGGCGGCAGGCTGGCGGCATAGCCTTCGATGGCGGGCACCACCCAATGGGCCTTGATCTCGCCCTGGGGGGTGCGTACCAGACCCGGCTGCCAATGGATGGCGGGGCTCTGCTCGAACAGCTGCACAGCCATGCGTTCCACCGCTTCTGCCAGACCGCGCACCAGGCGTGCCGGCTGGATGGTGGCGCAGTGCGGGGTATGGATGCCGCCGTAAGGATTGGCCACACGCAACTGGCCGTTCAGTTCCTCGGGGCTCAGCCAGCGGTAGTCGGCTTCGCTCAGGCCCTCGGCATGCAAGTCCGCCAACTGCTCGCGCAGGCGTTTTTCCTGCTCCGGGTAGCGGGCAGCGCAGTAGAGGATGCCGGCTTTGCGGTAGTGGCAGTCGATACCTTCACGTTCGAGCACTTCGGCCACTTCATCGGGAATGCCATGGAGCAGGTCGAAGGAGGCCTTGCGCACCTCGGCGGGCAGCGATGCCAGGGCGCGGTCCTCGCCCAGCAGGTTGCCCATCAGCCAGCCACCGTTGCGGCCACTGGCACCGAAGCCGGCGAACTGCGCCTCGACGATGGCGATCCTCAGTTCGGGGGCCTGGCGCTTCAGGTAGTAGGCCGTCCACAGCCCGGTGTAGCCGGCGCCGATGATCGCCACATCCACCTCCAGCGAGCCGGACAGCGACGGTCGTGGCTTGAGGTCTTCATCGAGCGTGTCCATCCACAGGCTGATTTGGCGCCAGTTCTGCATAGGCAGGTCCCCGGTCAAAGGTTGTCATGACGGGCAAGGCTAGAGGGTGGCGGTGCGCTTGTCGTGTGCGCGGGCACGCTGGGAATGAGAGGGCGCGGTGGTCTGGATGACGGTTGTAACGGGGAATTGATTGGGTCTGTCTGCGTTAGCTGTTGCGAGAGATTGACCAGCGGGCCAAGAGCCTTGTAGGAGCTGCCCCATCGCTTCGGTAGGGGCAGGCTTTCGGCCTGCTGGGCGAATGAATCCGCCCCTACACTAGCTGCTTGAGGTACGCCTTGGGCGACAGGCCGGTGTGCTGGCGGAAGCAGCGGTAGAAGGCCGAGAGGGAGTTGAAGCCAGCACTGAAGGCGAGTTCGTCGATGCGCACGGGCGGCATGGCGGTTTCCAGTAGCTTGAGCAGGTGCTCCAGTCGCGCCTGGTTGACGTATTGGTAGAAGCTCTGCCCGAGCATCTGGTTCAGCAGGTAGGAAATCTGGTTGCGGGTGTAGCCGGTGGCGCCGGCGACCTGGTGCAGGTCCAGCGCGGGATCGAGGTAGGGCTTGGAGCGCTGGAAGTATTCCTCGATATCCCGCGCCAGCATGCCCAGCTGCCGCGCCGAAAGACCCAGACGGCTGGCCGCTGGTCGCTGCGACGGGTGCTTGTTGGTCTGCGAGGCGGGCTGTACCAGCAGGGCGTACTCGTTGATCCGCCAGATCAAGCTGTCGCGCACGGTGATGGCTTCGCTTGCGCGGAAGGTGCCGCCGCCAGCGACGCTGATGGCGTACTGGATGAAGGCGGTGTCGCCGTCGATGCGGATGCGGTCGTTGTGTTCGAGGAAGTCGTCCGGGCCAGTGGGCATGGTGGCCTGGAGGTAATCCCGCAGGTCGTCGCGGCGCATGCAGCGGTTCTGGAAGAAGTCGTTGTACTCCACTTCGGGGTGGTAGAGCGCCAATACGGCCTCGATGTCACGGGCTTTCCAGCTCAGGTGGTAACGCGTCACCACATCACGGGTGGCGGCGGTCTGCGGGTCGACGACTTGGGGGATAGAACTCATGGGGCGATCACTGCATCAAGAAGGCCAAAGCATGCCCGAGGCCCAGGGGCGCTTCAATGCAGCGGCTGGACATGCCCCAGCCGGCGCAGGCGCTGAGCCAGTTGCAGGTGCTGGGCAGGGTTGTCGCAGAGCAGCAGGGCGCGCTCCAGGTCATAGCGTTCCGCCTGGGGACAATCCAGGCGCTGGTAGATGTCGGCACGCGCCAGGTGGTCGTGCATGTTTGGCGGGCCGAGCAACAGCACGCGCTCAGCGTCCTTCAACGCGGCCAGGGACTCGCCCGCCTCCAGGTGCAGCATGCGCAGGTTGCGCGACAGGCGCTGGATCATTTCCCTTGCGCTGGCGGTTTGCAGGTGCGCGGCCTGGAGTTCAGCCTGGGGACCCTGCACCCGCACCAGCAGGTCGCGGCAATCGCGGGTGTAGAGGCGGCGGCCACTGCACGGGTCGAGCAGGTGGTCGGCACCCGGCACGCGCAGCAGGAAGTGGCCGGGGAAACTGACGCCGGACAGCGGAATGCCCAACCGGGCGGCCAGCTCCAGGGCGATCAGCGCCAGGGACAACGGTTGTCCGCGTCGCCGTGCCAGCACTTGGGGCAGCAGCGCAGCGTGCGGGCGCAGGGGCGTGTCGTCGTCCTCATGGAAGTCCAGCTCATTCAGGCGCCGCAGCAGGGGCTGGGCCAGCTCCGCTGGCGCCAGGTTCGGCAGGCCGGCGGCCACCAGCTGGAGCAGGCCGCCGAAATCCCGCAGCACCCTCTCCGGGTCGAGGCGAGGATCATGCTCGGCGGCAATCCACAGGGCCGACTCCAGCATCGCTGGAGGGTCGCGTTCGAGGCAGGCTAGACAGCGTTGGCGCGGATCCATGGACATCTCCGAAGGGTTGATTCCTTGTAGCCAACTGGTTGATTTTCGTCCAGTAGTGGCACCCGCCGCGGTTATCTCGGCACCTCGGCTTATGCCCGGATACGAGAGGGCGGACGGCGAAGCTCGGCCTATACTGGCCCTAACGTCAGGAAGGGAGCCCGCCATGTTCGCCATGATGGAAAACGCCCGGCTGGAGGCGCTGCACCTCGCCAACGATCCTGTCACCGGACTCAAGGCCATCATCGCCATCCACAACACTCGCCTCGGTCCGGCCCTCGGCGGTTGCCGATACCTCGCCTATCCCGATGATGAAAGCGCCATCCGCGATGCTATCCGTCTCGCCCAGGGCATGAGCTACAAGGCCGCTCTGGCCGGTCTCGACCAGGGGGGTGGCAAGGCGGTGATCATCCGGTCGGCCCACGTGAATGACCGGGCTGCGCTGTTCGAAGCCTTCGGGCGCATGATCGAGTCCCTGGGCGGCCGTTACATCACCGCCGTGGACAGCGGCACGTCCAGTGCCGACATGGACTGCATCGCCCAGCAGACCGCCCATGTCACCAGCACCACCGCCGCTGGCGACCCCTCGCCGCACACCGCGATCGGGGTCTTCGCCGGTATCCGCGCCACCGCCCATGCGCGCCTCGGCAGCGATGACCTGGAGGGCCTGCGCATTGCCGTGCAGGGCCTCGGCCATGTGGGCTATGCCCTGGCTGAACAGCTCCATGCAGTGGGCGCCGAACTGCTGGTCAGCGACCTCGACACCGGCCGCGTGCAATTGGCGATAGAACAACTGGGCGCTCAACCGGTCGCGGCCGACGCCTTCCTCACCACTCCGTGCGACATCCTCGCGCCGTGCGGCCTCGGCGGCATTCTCAATGCCCAGACCGTGGGCCAGTTGCGTTGCGCGGCAGTCGCCGGAGCGGCCAACAACCAGCTCGCCAGTTCCGAGATCGCCGACGAGATGGAAGCGCGCGGCATCCTTTATGCGCCGGACTACGTGATCAACTCCGGCGGGCTCATCTACGTCGCCCTCAAGCACAAGGGCGCCGGTTTGCCGGCGATCACCGCGCACCTGTCGCGGATCAGCCAGCGCCTCACCGAGATCTACGCGCACGCCCAGGCCGACAAGCGATCCCCCGCACGGGTCGCCGACGCCCTGGCCGAGCGCCTGCTGTTCGGCTGAACGGCCGCCAACCAGCGGCCCGGCCCGTTAGCTCCCGGAGCCACAAGCCCCGGGCCCTGCGCAGGCACCCAAAAGGTGTAAGGAGAACTGCCATGTCCAACCGGATCGAACTGCCCTACACGCGCGTCCTCGACCCCGAGGGGCGGCTGGTCGGCGAACTGCCGGCCTGGGCCGACGACTTCAACCTGCTCACCGACCTCTACCGCCGCATGGTGCTGACCCGCCTTTTCGACCAGAAGGCGGTGGCCCTGCAACGTACCGGCCGCATCGGCACCTACGCGCCGACCCTGGGCCAGGAAGCCATCGGCGTTGCCATCGGCAGCCTGATGCGCGGCGAAGACGTGCTGGTGCCTTACTACCGCGATACCGCCGTGCAACTGATGCGCGGCGTGCGCATGGAGGAAATCCTTCTCTACTGGGGCGGCGACGAACGCGGCAGCGACTTCCAGGACGCGCGCTCGAAAGAGGACTTCCCCATCTGCGTGCCCATCGCCACCCAGGCCTTGCATGCCTGCGGCGTAGCCACCGCGATCAAGATCCGCGGCCAGCACCGCGCGGTGGTGACCACTTGCGGGGATGGCGCCACCAGCAAGGGCGACTTCCTCGAAGCCCTCAACGTGGCCGGTGCCTGGCAACTGCCGGTGCTTTTCGTGGTGAACAATAACCAGTGGGCCATCTCGGTGCCCCGGCGTATCCAGAGCGGCGCACCGACCCTGGCGCAGAAGGCCATCGGCGCCGGTTTCCATGGCGAACAGGTGGACGGCAACGACGTGCTGGCTGTCTACGACCGCGTGCAATGGGCGCTCGACCGTGCTCGCCACGGCAAGGGGCCGGTCCTGCTGGAGTGCATCAGCTATCGCCTGGGGGATCACACCACCGCCGACGATGCCACCCGCTACCGCAGCGCCGAAGAGGTCAAGGCCGCCTGGCAGGAAGAGCCGATCAAGCGCCTGCAGGCCTTCCTGGCCGGCCACCGGGTCTGGGACGAAGGCCGCGAGCAGGCCCTGATCGCCGACTGCCAGCGCCAGGTGCAGTCGGCTGTGGATAACTTTGAGACGATTGGCACCCAGCCGGTGGGCTCGGTGCTCGACCACGTCTACGCCCGCTGGCCGGCTGCACTGGGCGATCAGCGGGAAATGCTGTTGGAGCGGGTCGCCCGTCGCGAAGAAGGAGGTCGCCATGAGTAACCTCAACGCCACCACGGAAAAACGTGCCCTGCTGGAAGCCGTGAACATGGCCCTGCACCGCGCCATGCAGGAAGACGAGAACGTCGTCATCCTCGGCGAGGATGTGGGCATCAACGGCGGCGTGTTCCGCGCCACCCTCGGCCTGCGCGACCGCTTTGGCTTCAAGCGGGTGATCGACACCCCGCTGGCGGAAACCATGATCGCTGGCCTGGCTGTTGGTATGGCCGCCCAGGGCCTGAAACCGGTGATGGAAATCCAGTTCCTCGGCTTCATCTACGCCGCCATGGAACACCTGGTGTCCCACGCCAGCCGCATCCGTTGCCGCACCCGTGGCCGGCTGACCTGCCCGATGGTGCTGCGCAGCCCTATGGGCGCCGGCATCCGCGCGCCGGAGCACCACAGCGAAAGCACCGAAGCCCTGTTCGCCCACATCCCCGGCCTGCGTGTGGTGATCCCGTCCTCGCCGGCGCGGGCCTATGGCCTGCTGCTGGCGGCCATCGATGACCCGGACCCGGTGATCTTCCTCGAACCTACCCGGCTCTACCGGATGAACCCGCAACCGATCATCGACGATGGCAAGCGACTGCCCCTGGACAGCTGCTTCACCCTGCGCGAGGGCTCGGACATCACTCTGATCAGTTGGGGCGCCAGCATTCATGAAACCCTGCAGGCCGCCGCACGTCTGGAAGAACAGGGCGTCTCGGCCGAGGTGATAGACGTCGCCTGCATCAAGCCGCTGGACCTCGACACCCTGGAAGCCTCGGTGCGCAAGACCGGCCGCTGCGTGATCGTCCACGAGGCGCCGCGCAGCTGCGGGGTGGGCGCGGAGATCGCCGCCAGTCTCTACGAGCGCGCGCTGCTCGACCTGCAGGCGCCGATCCAGCGGGTTACCGCGCCGGACATTCCGCCGCCCCTGTATCGCCTGGAACAGCTCTATTTTCCCAGCCCCGAGGACATTCTCGCGGCCTGCGACCTGGTGCTGAACTACGCCTGAGACGAGGAGCACACGATGAAATACTTCAAACTGCCCGACCTGGGCGAAGGCCTGCAGGAAGCGGAAATCGTCCAGTGGCACGTGAAGGTGGGGGACAGCGTCAAGGCCGACCAACTGCTTGTCTCGGTGGAAACCGCCAAAGCCCTGGTGGACATTCCGGCGCCCCACGATGGCGTAGTGGCGAAGACCTTCGGCAAGGAGGGCGACATCCTCCACGTCGGCGAACCGCTGCTCGGCTATGAAGGCGAGGATGCTGACGCCGGCACCGTAGTGGGTCGCCTGGAAGGCGGCGGCAATGCCCAGGCCGACCGCTTCTTCGTCGGCGCCGCGCCCTCCACCCGCGAACACCTGGCGCCGCGCGCCACACCGGCGGTACGCCAGCTGGCCCGGCAGGTGGGGGTGGAGCTTGCCGCCCTGGCCGGCTCAGGCCCTGATGGCCTGGTCACCCGCGCCGATGTGGAGCAGGCTGCGCAACTGGCCCGTGACAGCTTCGGTGGGGAACGGTTGCGCGGCGTGCGTCGCAGCATGGCGATCAACATGGCGCGTTCCCACGCTGAAGTGGTGCCGGTGACCATCTTCGGCGATGCCGACCTGCACCGTTGGCCGGAAGCCCGCGATCCGCTGACCCGCCTGGGCAAGGCCATCGCCGCGGCCTGCGAGGTAGAGCCCATCCTCAACAGCTGGTTCGACGGCCGCGCGCTGTCCATCCGCCAGCACGACAAGCTCGACCTCGGTATCGCCGTCGACACGCCGGATGGCCTCTTCGTGCCGGTGCTGCGCAATGTCGGTGGGCGCAGTGTGGAAGACCTGAAGGAGGGCATGGCGCGGCTGCGGGCAGATGTGAAGGCACGCTCCATCCCGCCCCAGGAAATGATGGGCGCCACCATTACGCTGTCCAACTTCGGCACCTTGTTCGGCCGCTACGCCAACCCGGTGGTGGTGCCGCCCCAGGTGGCGATCATCGGCGCCGGCGGCATTCGCGACGAGGTGGTGGCCTGGCAGGGCAAGGTGGAGATTCACCCGGTGCTGCCGCTCTCGCTGACCTTCGATCACCGGGCGGTAACCGGCGGCGAGGCGGCGCGGTTTCTCAAAGCGTTGGTGCAGGCATTGGAGCTGCCGTAGGGCAAGAGGCGGGCAGGCCTGTGGCCTGTTTGGCGAATGAACTCGCTCTGTCTGCGTTACGTGTTGCCAGAGCGTCCTGAGCCAGGCTGCGCGCCGAGTTCTGCGGATGTTTCTGGTTTCGCCTTCCCAGGCGCCTTCCTTTTCCAGTCGTTGAAAAGGAAGAAAAAACTTGCCCCTGCATCCGGAACGCGGCGTCCCCGCGCGACTTTCGCGGCATCCTGAAGGGGCGCAGCGGCTGTCCCACCTCGTCTGCCCGGTTTCAGGCCCGCGTGGGCGTCAGGATGGTTCGTGCCACTTCGGTGCGAGTCACCCCTCGCCCTCTGGGGTGAAGGGTACGCTTTCGGAAGCATTGCTTCCGGTACCGATGAACGCATGAGCGCGAAGCGATCAGGGCCAAGGGGTGAGCTGGGCCTGCTTGCCGTGGGGCCTCCATTGGCGCTATTGATGCTCGCCTCGATCCTGGCTCGGAGCCGGTACCGTGACTGAATCGCCCTGGCAGGGAGCCCTCTGGCTGGCCCGTGATTACTGTTTGATCGCAGGCGCCAGCGGAGCCACTCGCCCCCATGCTCACTACGCCCATCAGGCGCTTCTGGCGCTGGAGGAGCCCGTGCGCCTGACGGTGGACGGGCAACCGGTGAGCGGACAGGTGGTGCTGCTGGAGTCGATGCAGGTACATGCACTGGAGAATGCCCGCCAGCCCTTGGTGACGGTCTACGCCGAACCGCTGGCGTTCAGCTTCGAGAGTCTCCGTTCTGCGCTGGATGGCGCCGAGCCCGGTTTGCAGGCATTGGCCGATCGGTTGCGCGCTGCGCCCAGGCGCGTCGTGGACCCGCGGATCGCCCGGGCGCTGGAGGCGGTCGATCAGTTGCTGACCGAGAAAGTCAGCGCCGTGGTCGTGGCGCGACAGGCCTGCCTTTCTCTCAGCCAGCTCGAACGGCTGTTCGGCGAGCAGGTCGGGCTTTCGGTCCGGCGTCTGGTGCTCTGGCGTCGCTTGCGCCTTGCACTGGCATTGGCCATGGCCGGAGAGCCGTTGACGCACGCGGCGCATGCGGCGGGGTTTGCGGACGCCGCGCACTTTTCTCGGACGGTACGCAGCACCTTCGGTGTGCGTGCCGACCGAACCTTGCGCAATCTGCAGTTAAGGCTGTTGGAGTAGGGCGTCCGGCGTGGTCGGGCATGCCTCCTCCGGGCCTTGCGGCAGGAAGGGGGTGGCCAACTGGGCCAGGTAGGTATCCGGGTAGTCGGGCCGCCCGCCGATGCCCAGATCGTTGCTGCTCATGCGGTAGTGCGGATGGTAGAAGGCGGTCCCGAGCAGCTTGTCCCAGAAACTGAAGAACAGGGCGAAGTTCACGTCCCCGGACTTGCCGTACTTCATGTGGTGGAAGCGGTGCACGGGAGCCCAGGCGAAGAGATGGCGCAATGCGCCAAGGCGCATGTCGACGTTACCGTGCTGGAGCAGCAACTGGATGGCGATGGCGAAGGCCAGCAGCGCGGCAACCTGTTCCGGCATGCCGAGCATCAGCAGCGGGGCGGTGCCCGCCAGGGCTTCCAGCGTCTGATGGAGCGGATGCTTCATCAGGCCGTTGAATCCGTACATCCGGCGCACGCTGTGATGCACCGCATGCAAGCGCCAGAGCAGTGGCAGGCGGTGGCTGAGCAGGTGCATGAGCGTCATCCCAAGGTCCGCCACCGACACAGCGATCAGCAGCTGCAGCCAGAGGGGCCAGGCATCGGGCCACAGGCCAGCGGTTGGAGTAAGGGCCGCGGTGAACGGAATGGCCAGCAGCCCAAGGCAGGCCAACCCTTCATTGACGCTTGCGTGCAGGACATCCCGCCAGCGATCGCGATGGTCCTGGTTCCATTCCCGCCGGTAGGGCAACCAGGCTTCGGCCGCGAAGGAGAGGGCGATCGCACTTGCGAGCAACACCAGCAGCCACGCTGGCTGCCCCGGATGCCAACTGCTCAGCCAGAGTGAGAGCGCGATAAAGCCGAAGAAAAAAAACGGGGCATAGAGCCGGGCAACGAGAATACGCATGGGGCACTCCTGGTAGGGGGTGTCCCAGCATCGGTTCGACGCAAGATGTGGGCTTGAAAAAACGGCGCAAAGTCGGTCCGCGTCGCGGATGGTTGCGAGTGGAGCCCTGAGCCGCATGGGGGCAGTCGGGGCTCCCCATGCAGCGTTACTCGGCGTTGCCGGCCAGCTCCAGCTCAGCCAGTGCATCCGGCTGATTCTTGAAGGCGCGGGCGAAGGTATCGCGGTGCTTGGCCATGAATATGCCGATGTCTTCCACCTGCTGTTCGCTCAGCGAGGGCACCGCCTTTTGCAGGACTTCAGCCAGGGACTCGGCCAGCTCGAGCATCTTGTCGTATCGATCGGCTTCGGCCTTATCCATGAACAGGCGCTCCGGATCGCGGCTGCTGCGGTACACCACTTCGACGGCCATTCATCACCCCTCACCTTTGATAATTGGGTTAAAGATACTGGATGCGCATACAGTATTCGGAATGATGGCAAATGGAAATAGTCCGTAGGAAATTTCCACGTGCCCACCGATGCCAGTCCGCGCTGCGGATCAGCCTGGATACCGCTGGAGCCCAAGCATAGCCGTTGCCCGGGCCACGCAAGGGCTGCGACAACCTGCCTCGTGGCGCAAGGCCCGTTGCGGCCCTCATCCTGCATAACTTCCCTGTCACTTTCGCCCGGCACCATCGGGCCCGTCGTACCAAGGAGCTGTATCGTGAAGATCAACTGGGCTGAAGCGTTGCGCGAAAACGTGCATGGCCTGGCCGAATCGCTGGGCAATCTCCTCGTGGAGAGCTTCCACTACCTGGCGCTGTTCGCCATCGGCGGGATCACTGCCTGGGCCGCGGTTGTCGCGTTTCTGGGGATGGTGGAGAAGGGGCACATCACGGTCGATGACATCCTGCTGCTGTTCATCTACCTCGAACTGGGCGCCATGGTCGGCATCTACTTCAAGACCAACCACATGCCGGTGCGCTTCCTGATCTATGTGGCGATCACCGCGCTGACCCGCCTGCTGATTTCCGATGTCTCGCATCACCACCGGCCGGATCTGGGTGTGGTGTATGTCTCTGGAGCCATTCTGCTGCTGGCCCTGGCGATCCTTGTGGTGCGGTTCGCGTCTTCGCGCTTCCCTTCGGTGCAGATCGATGCCCCGCCGCGTCGGCAGCGCCTGCGTCGTCAGGTCGAGGCCGAAGGCGAGGCCTGACCCCATGCACGGATAGCGTGCATCAGATGCGCGCTATCTGTGCGGCGTTGACCCGCCCCTTGCGTACCGGCGCCACATGGCCGCCGGTCATGCTGGTGAGCAATTCCCCCACCTTGTGACCATTCTCGATGGCGATGCCCAAGCGGATGCTTTCGATTACCCGCTGCAGGCGTACCGGGTCATTGCGTTGAGCCGCGCTGATCATGCGCCGCGCCACCACGCCGCGTTCGTTGGTCAGGGTCAGCATGATGCTGCCGTCCGGGCTTACGAGGCTGAGGTTGACCCGGTACTCGGCCTGGAAAGCGTCGGTGAGGATCTGGAATGGGTTGTACATGGCCTGTCACCTGGTTGGTCGAGCGATGAGTCGATGGACGCCAGGAGATGTGCAAAGTTCGAACCGCAATGACCGGTGGGCCGACCAGCTGTCGCGTATAGCCTGATCCGGGTCGTTCCGTGTGGACCGATAGAATTTCTCTGTTGCAATTCGTGCGCGCATGTAAATAATTCTCACTTTATTTCTGAGAATTCCTCTTGCGCTGTCGGAACGCTTCCGCCGGGAACGTCCTTGACCAAGGAACTAACGTGAGCAAAGCCAAGACTTCCACGCGCTGGGACGTGACCGCGCGGGTGCTGGCGGCAATCCTCGGCGGTTATGCCGCGGCCTATGCCGCCACGGCGTTCCTGTCCGTCTATCTGCCGCTGGTGCGCAGTGACCGGGTGGTGTTCGCCAGCCTGTCCTGTTTTGCCGTCTACACCCTCGCCATCATCTATGCCTTCGCGGCGCGTTCGGCCGTGCGCGCCTGGCTGGTGCTGGCCGGGCTGACGGCACTGATGGCCCTGGCGGCCTACCTGCCCAGCGATTTCGGAGTACGACCATGAGCCTGCGCCAATCCATGGCGGGACTGCACACCTGGGGCGGACTGCTGCCGTCCTGGCTGCTCTTCGTGATCTTCTTCGCCGGCAGCATCGCTTGCTTCGACAAGGAGCTGGAGCGCTGGATGCGCCCGGCACTGCACGAACCGTCCAGCCACAGCATGACCGTCGACCAGGTGCGCGAGGCCATGCTGGCCAAGGCACCGGACGCCCATGCCATCTGGATCCGCCCGCCGAGCGAGCGCGAACCCTTCTATTGGGCCGGTTACGAGCCGGCCGACGAAAGCGAGTTCGTGCGCTTTGCCCTCGACCCGGCGACCGGCGAAGCAATGCCAGAAACCGTGGGTGGGCTGTTCTTCTTCACCCTGCACTACGACCTCAACGCCGGCATGATCGGCATGTACATCGTGGCCATCGCGGCGATGTTCATGCTGGTGGCGCTGATCAGCGGCATCATCATCCACCGCCGCATCTTCAAGGACTTCTTCACCCTGCGCCCGGACGCCAACGGCCAGCGCGCCTGGCTGGACGCCCACAATCTGTTCGGCGTGGTGGGGCTGCCGTTCCACCTGCTCATCGCCTACACGGGCCTGGCGATCTTCGTCGTGTTCTACATGCCCGCCGGCATCCAGCTGGCCTACAAGGGCAACGTGGAAGCGTTCTTCAACGACACCATGGGCGCGTACCACCGCGAGGAGGTGAAGCGCCCCGCACCGTCGGCGACCTCGCTGGATGGCCTGGTGGCCGATGCCCATCGACGCTGGGGCGGTAACGAGACCGGCTGGATCAGCGTGCACCATCCGGGTGACGCTGCGGCGGTGGTGGACATCCGCCGCTACGACCGTTCCGGCATCGTCGACTTCCAGTGGACCCTATCCTACGACGCCGCCAGCGGTGAGCTGCTCCACGAACAGAAGCCCTATAGCCCGGGCTACCAGAGCTACGCCTGGCTGACCAACCTGCACATGGCGCAGTTCGGCGGGCAGATCGTCCGTGCTCTCTACCTGCTGCTCGGCCTGATGGGCTGCGTCATGCTGGTGGCCGGCCTGCAGGTCTGGCTGCGCAAGCGCGAAGCGCGCGGTGGCTACGGCATCGGCCTGGTGCGTGCCTTGAACGGCGCGGTGGTTGGCGGTCTGCCGGTCGCCAGCCTGGGCCTGCTCTACGGCAATCGCCTGCTCCCGGCCGGCATGGCCGAGCGCGCCAGCGCGGAAACCTCGGTTTTCGTGGTCGTCTGGCTGCTGGTGGCAGTCTGGGCGGTGCTGCGCCGCAACAGTGGCAGGGTCGCCCGCGACGTGCTCGCCGTCGTGACTGTCCTGGCCCTTGGCCTGCCGCTGCTCAATGCTCTGGTCACGCCCGAAGGCAGCCTGCTGGCCACCCTGGTTCGCGGCGATTGGGATATGGCCGGTATCGACCTGGTACTGCTGGCATCTGGCGCACTCTGCGGCTTGCTGGCCTGGCGACGCTCGCAGCCGCAGGTGGCGAAGGCGCCCCGCGTGCGCCGTCGCCTGGTGGAGGAGAGCGCTTGATGCTGGTCCTGAGTTTTGCCTTCTGCTACCTGGCCATGACCGGCCTGGCGCTGGCCATGTCGCGCCAGTACAAGCTGTTTTTCAGCGCTGCCCCGAGTGAATCGCGCATCCGTTTGCTGCGGGTGGGTGCGGTGTTCGCCATGCTGCTTGCCCTGGCCCTGAGCATCGCCCAATTGGGCGGCGAGATCGGCAGTGTGATCTGGCTCTGCCAGTTGATGCTGGCCGGCCTGCTGCTGGTGGCGCTGCTGGCCTGGCAGACCCGCTGGGTGCTGCCGCTGCTTGGTCTGTTGCCGCTGGGGGGCGGTGTGCTGGCGCTGCTCTGAACCGTCCGACTGGAGCCGCTTCGCGTTCGCATTGACGGGCGTACACTGAACCTGGCGGTGCCCCGCATCACCGTCAGGAGGTGTTCCATGCGACCCACGTTGCCCCTCATCGTGCTGGCCCTGTTGATCCTGTCCCCGAGTGCGCTGGCATCCACCACCGAGGTCAGCTTCACCCACCCGGAGAAGTACAGCGACGCCCGTCTGTACCGCGATTACGGCCGGGGCGCGGATGACGTCGTGCTGAAGGACCTCAAGGCGCATATCGAGAAGCTCGGCAAGCGCTACCTGCAGCCCGGACAGACCCTCAAGGTCGATATCCTCGACATCGACCTGGCCGGCCAGTACGAACCCTGGCGGGTGAACTTCCAGGATGTGCGCTTCATGCGTGAAGTGACCTGGCCCAGGATCAAGCTGCACTACAGCCTGGAGCAGGACGGCAAGCCCCTGGTCAGCCGCGATGCCACGCTGATCGACCAGTCCTACCTGCAACACGGCAACTACTACTTCAGCAACGACCGCCTGCGTTACGAGAAAACCATGCTGGACGACTGGTTCCGCTGGAACATCGCACCGAAGGACAAGGTGGTGTCGTACTGAGGGGCGGACCTGCGGCCCGCTTGGCGAATGAATTGGCTATGCCTGCGTTAGTTGTTGCAACGATGAAGGAAGTGCTCTAGTGCAGACCTTCGAGGCTTCCGCGCCAGCCGGACATAACCCTCACCCGAACGCGGCCCGCCCCAGCCCCTCTCCCAAAGGTAGAGGGGTGACTCGCGCTGGCGAGGCACGAACCATCCTGAAGCCCACACGGGCCTGATACCAG